>NZ_JBNCKS010000060.1:6824-36917 GCF_049841635.1 Micromonospora sp. DT44
GGCGGACCGGTCGACGACGGCGGACCGGTCGACGACGGCGGACCGGTCGACGACGGCGGACCGGTCGACGACGGCGGACCGGTCGACGACGGCGGGTCGCTCGACGACGACGCCCGGCCCGACGACGGCGGCCGTGGCGATCGTTCGGGGTCGAAGCGCCGCGTCCGGTTGACCGACGACGCCGAGGCCGCGAGGGTGATCGGGTGAGTGAGGCTGACGAGACCCGCGACGGCGTGGCCCTGACCAACCTGGACCAGCCGCTGTCCGACCGTGACGACGCGACCAAGCGCGACCTCGTCGACTACCTCGACGCGGTCCGGGAGCCGATCATCAGGCAACTCCGGGACCGGCCGCTGTCGGTGATCCGGGTTCGCCCCGGCCAGCCGCCGTTCATGCAGAAGAACCTGCCCCGCTACACCCCGGACTGGGTACGCCGGACGCCGGTCTGGGCCGAGGCGTCGCACCGGGAGATCTCGTACGCCCTCTGCGACGACCGGCGGACCCTGCTCTGGTTCGCGAACCAGCGCGCGGTCGAGTACCACCCGACCCTGGCCACGGTTGCCGACCTGCACCGACCGACCCACCTGGTGCTCGACCTGGACCCGCCCGAGGGCGACGGGTTCCGGGCGGCGGTCGACGCGGCCCTGCTGGTTCGCCAGGCGCTCGCCGACGCCGGCCTGGTCGGAGCGGTCAAGACCAGCGGCGCCAAGGGCGTGCACGTCTTCGTCCCGGTCGCGGGCGACGCCACCGCCGAGGAACTGGCGGCCGCCACCAGGGCGCTCGCCGTCCGCGCCGAACGGCTCGACCCGGCGCTCGCCACCACGGCGTACATCCGCGAGGACCGGGGCGGGAAGGTGTTCGTGGACGCCACCCGCTCCGGCGTGGCGACGGTCGTCGCCGCGTACAGCCCGCGACTACGGCCTGGGATGCCGGTCTCCTTCCCGGTTGACTGGGCCGACCTGACCGAGGTGTCCCCGGCGGACTTCACCATCCGGACGGTCCCGGCGCTGCTCGCCGGGACCGACCCGTGGGTCGCGCTACTGCCGGAACCCCAGCAGATCCCCGCCGACCTGGTCACCGAGGGCCGCGCCATCCCGGTTGCCCGCGTCCAGGCCATGCACGAGGGCAAGCGCCGGGCCCGCGCCCGCCGCGAAACCACCTGACGGTACGCCCCGACGACCGCCCCACCCACCGCCGCGCGGCTCGGGTCCGGCTCGGCCGTCCGGTGGTCCT
Organism: Micromonospora sp. DT44; assembly: GCF_049841635.1. Lineage (NCBI taxonomy): Bacteria > Bacillati > Actinomycetota > Actinomycetes > Micromonosporales > Micromonosporaceae > Micromonospora > Micromonospora sp. DT44. The sequence goes on from NZ_JBNCKS010000060.1 coordinate 8,058, forward strand.
GTCTTGTCGGGGTTCTGTGGCACGATTTTCCGGGTGACCAGCCGATCCACGGAGAGCCAGCGCCTTAGCGACCTCGCGCGGCTGCGTCGCGTCCGCGACCGCATCGACCGGGAGTACGCGCAGCCGCTGGACGTCGAGGCGCTCGCCCGGGGCGTCCACATGTCGGCCGGGCACCTCAGCCGGGAGTTCCGGCTCGCCTACGGCGAGTCCCCGTACAGCTATCTCATGACCCGGCGCGTGGAGCGCGCCATGGCCCTGCTGCGTCGTGGCGACCTGAGCGTCACCGATGTATGTTTCGCGGTCGGCTGCTCGTCGCTCGGCACCTTCAGCACCCGCTTCACCGAACTGGTCGGTATGCCCCCCAGCACCTACCGCCGGGAGGCGGCGCTGTCGACCGCCGGGCTGCCGTCCTGCACCGCGAAGCAGGTCACCAGACCCATCAGGAATCGAGAAGCGCAGGTCACGCGGCCACCTCTAGCGTGACCGGGGCCCGCCCACCCGAGCAGATGGAGAGACGATGAGCAAGGCCACGGACTCGCCCGCGGCGCACGTCGCGGACCGCCACGACCTGATCCGGGTACAGGGCGCTCGCGTCAACAACCTCAAGGACGTCACGGTCGAGCTGCCGAAGCGTCGCCTCACGGTGTTCACCGGTGTCTCCGGCTCGGGCAAGAGCTCGCTGGTGTTCGGCACCATCGCCGCCGAGTCGCAGCGGATGATCAACGAGACCTACAGCGCCTTCCTCCAGGGCTTCATGCCGACGCTGACCCGGCCCGAGGTCGACGTGCTGGCCGGGCTCACCACCGCGATCATCGTCGACCAGGAGCGGATGGGGGCCAACGCCCGTTCCACCGTCGGCACCGCCACCGACGCCAACGCGATGCTGCGCATCCTGTTCAGCCGGCTCGGGCAGCCGCACATCGGCTCGCCGAACGCCTTCTCCTTCAACGTCCCGTCGGTCCGGGCCAGCGGTGCGATCACCGTGGAACGCGGCGCGGGCAAGACGAAGACCGAGAAGGCGACCTTCAACCGCCTGGGCGGCATGTGCCCGCGCTGCGAGGGGATGGGCGCGGTCACCGACTTCGACCTTTCCGCGCTGTACGACGACAGCAAGTCGCTCAACGAGGGCGCGATCACGATCCCCGGTTACAGCATGGAGGGCTGGTACGGCCGGATCTTCCGGGGCTGCGGCTACTTCGACCCGGATAAGCCCGTCAGCAAGTACACGAAGCGGGAGCTGCAGGACCTGCTCCACCGGGAACCGACCAAGATCAAGGTTGAGGGCATCAACCTGACGTACTCGGGCCTGATCCCGCAGATTCAGAAGTCGTTCCTCTCCAAGGACATCGACACGTTGCAGCCGCACATCCGTGCCTTCGTGGACCGGGCGGTCACGTTCACGACCTGCCCCGACTGCGACGGCACCCGGCTCAGCGCCGAGGCCCGCTCGTCGAAGATCGCGGGCAGGAACATCGCCGACGTCTGCGCCATGCAGATCAGCGACCTCGCGGCCTGGGTCCGGGGCATCCAGGAGCCATCGGTCGCGCCGCTGCTCAGCGGGTTGCAACACCTCCTCGACTCCTTCGAGGAGATCGGGCTCGGCTACCTGTCGCTCGACCGGCCGTCCGGCACGCTCTCCGGTGGCGAGGCGCAGCGCACCAAGATGATCCGTCACCTCGGGTCGTCGCTCACCGACGTCACGTACGTCTTCGACGAACCCACGATCGGGCTGCACCCGCACGACATCGCCCGCATGAACGGCCTGCTGCTGAGACTGCGCGACAAGGGCAACACCGTCCTGGTCGTGGAGCACAAGCCGGAGGCAATCGCCATCGCCGACCACGTCGTCGACCTCGGTCCGGGCGCCGGCACCGGCGGTGGTGAGGTGGTGTTCGAGGGCACCGTCGAGGGGCTGCGCGCCAGCGACACCCTGACCGGGCGGCACCTGGACGACCGGGCCGCGCTGAAGTCGTCGGTGCGTACACCGTCCGGCACGCTCGCCGTGCGGGGCGCGAACACCCACAACCTGCGGGACGTCGACGTCGACATTCCGCTCGGCGTGCTCGTGGTGGTGACCGGCGTGGCCGGTTCGGGCAAGAGCTCGCTCATCCACGGTTCGGTGTCCAGCACCGACGGCGTGGTGTCGGTCGACCAGAGCGCCATCCGCGGCTCCCGACGGAGCAACCCCGCGACGTACACGGGTCTGCTCGAGCCGATCCGCAAGGCGTTCGCCAAGGCCAACGGTGTGAAGCCCGCGCTGTTCAGCGCCAACTCCGAGGGCGCCTGCCCCGGCTGTAACGGCGCCGGCGTCATCTACACCGACCTGGGGATGATGGCCGGCGTCGCCGCCACCTGCGAGGAGTGCGAGGGGCGGCGTTTCCAGGCGTCCGTACTGGAGTACCGGTTCGGCGGCCGCGACATCAGCGAGGTGCTCGCCATGTCGGTGACCGAGGCGGAGGCGTTCTTCGGCACGGGCGAGGCGCGTACGCCGGCCGCGCACGCCATCCTCAACCGGCTCGTCGACGTCGGGCTCGGCTACCTCAGCCTCGGCCAGCCGCTGACCACCCTGTCCGGCGGCGAGCGGCAGCGGCTCAAGCTGGCCACCCGGATGGCCGAGAAGGGCGGCATCTACGTCCTCGACGAGCCGACCACCGGCCTGCACCTCGCCGACGTGGAGCAACTGCTCGGCCTGCTGGACCGGCTCGTCGACTCCGGCACGTCGGTGATCGTCGTCGAGCACCACCAGGCCGTTATGGCGCACGCCGACTGGATCATCGACCTCGGCCCGGGCGCCGGCCACGACGGCGGCCGGATCGTCTTCGAAGGCACCCCGGCAGACCTGGTAACGGCCCGCAGCACCCTAACCGGAGAACACCTGGCGGAGTACGTAGGCCGCTGAGCCTGTGCTGCTCCCGAGGGCTGCCGAGGGCTGCGGCGCTCCGCGATCTTGCACTTTCGGTGGCAACAAAAGGCGCATCCCGCCCAAAACGACAACCGAAACTGCAAGATCGCGGAGCTGAGGGGTGCGGGGCCGGGGCGTGAGGTCCGGGGTTCGGCCCCGCGACAGGCTCGCCGCGCGCGTTCGACGCGAGCCGGCGCCGGGAGCGTGGGGTCCGGGGCTCGGCCCCGGGACAGAAATGACAAGCGCCCCAGGTCCGCGCTTCTCAGCGGACATGGAGCGCCAAAGCTTGTGCCCCCGGCAGGATTCGAACCTGCGCCACCGCCTCCGGAGGGCGGTGCTCTATCCCCTGAGCTACGGGGGCTCAGCGACTGGTGAAGACTAGCAAACCTCGTCCGCGTACGCCGAATCGGTATCGGGTGGGCCGATCGTGTCGGCGACCGGCCCACCCGTTACTCAGGCCGCGACCGCCCGTCCGCAACTGGGCAGCGGGTGCAGGACGATCCGCCGGGGCAGCCGGCGCGGCCACTCGTTGCGGGGCCAGGACCCGTCCACGATCAGGTGTACGGTGCGCTGTTCCTCGCCACTGAGTCGCAGTACGAAGTCGCGGGGGAGCGGCGGGTCGACCGTCGGCGTCGTGATCATGAAGCGCACCCGTCCCCGGGACGACACGGCGGAGATCACGTCGGCGGCCGGCATCGTGCCGCGCAGCCGTATCCGCCCGATCCAGTAGACCTCGGCGAGGTGCTCCTGGGCCGTCCGGGTGATCGCCGGGTACTCGCTGCGTACCCACCGTTCGACCGCGCTGACGCAGAGCCCGCAGGCACGCTCGCGCGGCTCGCGCGGACCCAACCCCCAGGCTCGCAGGTACGCCCCGACGGCGCCCACGTCCAGCGGAAGGTCGAACCTGCGCTGGATGAGCGTGGTGAGGCTCTGTCGTGTCCACAGCTCCTCGTCCAGGCCGAACTCGTCGGGGTGGACGCCCCGGAGTGTGTCGATCAGTTCGAGTTCCTGCTCGCGGCTGAGCATTCCCGGCTCGCCCTGCCGCTGTCCGCGACGGACGGCTGCCACCGCCCCGTCACCGCCGATGGTGTGGCGTCGGCACCAACTGGTGACCGAGCGCCGTGCGTCTCTGAGTGCAACCCCCACGTCTTGGGCAACGAGCCCGAATCACAACTGGTCACGATATGTGCGGAGAAAACTCTCTAAGCAACGTAATCGCCCGTCCAGCACCAAACGCCCATAAGGGACGAACCGCCACGTATGGGTGGACTTCGGGAGGTGATCGACTCGGGTTCTTCGAAGCCGGGGTGTCCAGTCCGCGCTGATAGCCCACTTTCCAGGAAGCCGAGTCGATCATTGAGATCGCGCCCGCCGCGACCCGCCCGGGTGGCGGCCGGATACGGGACGGGCCCGCGTCCCGCCTCGGTGCGGCGGTGACGCGGGCCCGGTGCGCCCGTGGAGTGGATCAGCCCTTGGCCTGCGCCTGGAGCTGCCGGAGGTTGTTCAGCTCGGACTGCTGGGTGGACTTCATGGTCTCGGCCACGCGTACGACCTCGGCGTTGTCGGTCTCGGCGAGCGCCGCGTCGATCATGTGGATCCCGCCCAGGTGGTGGTTGTACATGAGGGTCAGGAACTGCCGGTCGACCTCGATGCCCTTGGTGTCGCGCAGGGCGGCCATCTGCTGCGGCGTGGCCATGCCCGGCATCAGCCCGTCCTTGACGGTCGCGCCGTCGGACATCCACGACATCGGCGGCTGCGAGCCGGTCGGGCTCAGCCCCCACTCGCGCAGCCAGGTTTGCATGGCGCCGATCTCACCCTGCTGGCCGGTGGCGATGTCGACGGCGATCTGGCGGACCTCGGGCAGCGTCGCCGACCGGTACGCGATCAGGCTCATCTCCACGGCCTGGGTGTGGTGGGTCGTCATGTCCCGCGCGAAGCCCGCCTCGACCGAGGCGTCACCGGGGCGGGTGAGCCGGGGGGTGAGCAGACCGCCGGCGTACCCGAGCAACAGCCCCACCACCAGCAGGGCGGTAAGCGCGAGCAGCCCGTAGCGCCGTGCCGGCGCCCGGCCGTCCTCGTCCGGGACGGCCTCGGTCTCGTCGTACTCGCTGTCGGTGGTGGTGGGGGCTGTCATCGAGGTCCTTACTGGGTGGGCGGCTGCTGCTGGAGCTCACGCGGGGTGGTGCCGGTGGCGGTGACGCCCTGGTTGCAGAGCGCCGTGGGGCCCTCGACCGAGGCGTTCACCCGCAGGTCCTTGATGAAGTCGTCGATCCGCTTGTCGTCGGCGTTGTCGACCTTGAGCTGGTAGCCCCACGCCTGGAGCGAGATCGGCTTGTCCAGGCCCTCGTACGGGCTCATCAGCATCTTCTCGACGCCGCGCACCTTGCCGGCGAGCTTGTCGACCTGGTCCTTGGGCAGGTCCGGGCGGTACGTGATCCACACCGCGCCGTGCTCGAGGCTGTGCACGGCGTGCTCGCTGGCGATCGGGGCGTCGTACACGTCGCCCATGCAGTTCTGCCAGGCCGCGTTGTGCACGCCACCCACCGGGGGCGAGTACTTGTAGGTCAGCGGGCCGGCCTTGTGCGACTCGTACTCGAGGCTCGCCTTGTCGGTCTTGCGGATGTTGACGATGCCGTCGATGGCGTTGGCCCGCTTGTCCCACGGCTTCGAGCCCTGGACCGCCGCCCAGGCGCCGTACCCGATGATGCCGGCCGCGAGCACGCCCACGGCGACGAAGAGCGCGATCGGGCCCCAGGCGCGGCCCTGGCTCACCTTGACCGGTGCGACCGGCTTGCGCGGGCCCTTGCCACCTGCCCGCGGGGTGCCTCCCGGCTTGCCCGCCGGTTTGCCCGTACCGGCCTTGTCGCCAGGCGCCGGCCGGCCTGCGGCCGGCTTCTTGCCGGTGCTGACCACGGTCGGGCGGCGCTCTGGGCCACCCGGGGTGCTGATGCTCATCGTGCCTCGTCAAGTCGGTCGGTCAGGGGAGATGGCGGGCCGGTTGACGCGCAGGGTAGCCGCCGAGTGCCCGAGTCTACCCCCGATAACATGGTTGGGTGACTCCTGCAGAACTCGCCTCGGTCGTCCTCACCGCCGCCCACGCCGTCTTCACCGACCGTGGCCTGGATCACGCCGCGCTGCCCGAGCGCACGGTGGTGGAGCGACCGCGCAACCCCGAGCACGGCGACTACGCCTCCACGCTCGCTCTGCAGTTGAGCAAGAAGGTGGGCGTCCCGCCGCGTGAGCTGGCCAGCGCCCTCGCCGACGAGCTGGGTCGGGCGCCCGGGATCAAGTCGGTGGAGATCGCCGGGCCGGGCTTCCTCAACATCCGGCTGGACGCCGCCGCCGCCGGTCAGCTCGCCCGGGTGATCGTCGAGGCCGGCGCGGAGTACGGCCGCAGCGACCGGCTCACGGGCGAGAAGATCAACCTGGAGTTCGTGTCGGCCAACCCCACCGGCCCCGTGCACATCGGCGGCGTCCGCTGGGCGGCCGTCGGCGACGCGCTGAGCCGACTGCTGCGGGCCACCGGCGCCCACGTCGGCACGGAGTACTACTTCAACGACGCCGGTTCGCAGATCGACCGCTTCGCCCGGTCACTGCTGGCCGCCGCGAAGGGCGAGGCCGTGCCGGAGGACGGCTACGGCGGCGCGTACATCGCGGAGATCGCCACCGAGGTGCAGGCCCGCCGGCCCGACGTGCTCGGCCTGGACGACGCCGCCGCCCAGGAGGTGTTCCGCGTCGAGGGCGTCGCGCTGATGTTCGACGAGATCCGCTCGTCGCTGCGGGACTTCGGCGTGGAGTTCGACACCTACTTCAACGAGAAGGACCTGCACGACCGGGGCGAGCTGGACCTCGCCCTGGCGCGGCTGCGCGAGCAGGGGCACCTGTACGAGTCCGAGGGCGCGACCTGGCTGCGGACCACCGACTTCGGTGACGACAAGGACCGGGTGCTGCGCAAGTCCAACGGCGAGTGGACGTACTTCGCCGCGGACTGCGCCTACTACCTGGACAAGCGCGAGCGCGGCTTCGAGCGGGTCGTGATCATGCTGGGCGCAGACCACCACGGCTACATCGGCCGGATGAAGGCGATGTCCGCCTGCTTCGGCGACGACCCGGAGCGCAACCTGGAGATCCTCATCGGGCAGCTGGTCAACCTGCTGCGCGACGGTGCCCCGATGCGGATGAGCAAGCGGGCCGGCACGGTGATCACCCTGGAGGACCTGGTCGAGGCGATCGGCGTGGACGCCTCCCGGTACGCGCTGGCCCGCTACTCCAGCGACTCCCCGATCGACATCGACATCGAGTTGTGGACGCGGGCGACCCGCGACAACCCGGTCTACTACGTGCAGTACGTGGCCGCCCGGACGGCGGGCGTGGCCCGCAACGCCGCCGAGGTGGGCCTGGTTCCGGGCGACGCCGACGCGTTCCGCCCCGAGCTGCTCGAGCACGAGAAGGAGAACGAGCTGCTCAAGGCGCTCGCCGAGTTCCCGGCGGTGGTGGCCACGGCCGCCGAGCTGCGCGAGCCGCACCGGGTGGCCCGCTACCTGGAGGAGAGCGTCGCCGCCTCCTACCACCGGTTCTACGACAACTGCCGGGTGCTGCCGTTGGGCGACGAGGAGGTCACCGACCTGCACCGGGCCCGGCTCTGGCTCAACAACGCCACCCGCACGGTGATCGCCAACGGCCTGCACCTGCTCGGCGTCTCCGCCCCCGAGAGGATGTGATCGCGTGCGAGCGCGAGGAGTGATCTTGCGAGCCCCGCAGTCGCGAAGCGGAGACAAGTGATGCGGGCTCACGAGGCCGGTGCGCTGCACGCCGACATCAGCAACCAGGGGCCGGCCTGGCTGCGTACCCCGGTCGACGTCAACGCCCTCGTGCCGGCGCTGTGGCCGCGAAGCGTGACGCGCGACGCGGACGGCGCGGTCGCCGTCGCGGGCCTGAGCGTCCGCGACATCGCGGCCGAGTTCGGCACCCCGGTGTACGTCCTCGACGAGGCCGACCTGCGCTCGCGCTGCCGCGACTTCCGGGCGGCCTTCCCGTCCGAGGACGTCTACTACGCGGGCAAGGCGTTCCTCTGCCGGGCGGTGGTCCGGATGATCGCCGAGGAGGGCCTGCACCTGGACGTCTGCACCGGCGGTGAGCTGGCCACCGCGCTGTCGGCCGGGATGCCCCCGGAGCGCATCGGCTTCCACGGCAACAACAAGTCGGTGGCCGAGCTGGGCCGGGCGCTCGACGCCGGGGTGGGCCGGATCATCGTCGACTCGTTCACCGAGATCGACCGGCTGACCGCGCTGGCCCGCGAGCGCGGGGTCCGGCCCCGGGTGCTGGTCCGGGTGACGGTCGGCGTCGAGGCGCACACCCACGAGTTCATCGCGACCGCCCACGAGGACCAGAAGTTCGGCTTCTCCCTGGCCGGGGGAGCGGCGGCCAACGCCGCGTTCAAGATCCTCGACGAGGACGTGCTGGAGCTGCGCGGTCTGCACTCGCACATCGGGTCGCAGATCTTCGACGCCAGCGGCTTCGAGGTGTCCGCCCGTCGGGTGCTCGCCCTCCAGGCGCAGATCCGCGACGCCCGGGGGGTGGAGCTCCCCGAGCTGGACCTGGGCGGCGGCTTCGGCATCGCGTACACCACCCAGGACGACCCGGCGACCCCGCAGGACCTGGCCAAGCGGCTGCGCAAGATCGTCGACTCGGAGTGCGCGGCGGAGAACCTGGCCGTTCCCCACCTGTCGATCGAGCCGGGCCGGGCCATCGTCGGGCCGGCCGTGTTCACCCTCTACGAGGTCGGCACGGTCAAGGACCTCGACGGCCTCCGGAGGTACGTGAGCGTGGACGGCGGGATGAGCGACAACATCCGTACCGCGCTCTACGACGCCTCGTACTCGGCGACCCTGGCCTCGCGCGCCTCGGACGCGGCCCCGTTGCTCGCCCGCGTGGTGGGAAAGCACTGTGAGTCCGGGGACATCGTGGTGAAGGATGAATTCCTGCCCGCCGACGTGCAGCCCGGAGATCTTGTCGCGGTGCCCGGCACCGGCGCGTACTGCCGAAGCATGGCCAGCAACTACAACCATGTGCCCCGGCCGCCGGTCGTCGCGGTACGTGACGGCCAGGCACGCCTGATCGTCCGGCGGGAGACCGAAGAGGACCTGCTGGCATTGGATGTGGGATGACGTCACCTGTGCGCTTGGCTCTGCTCGGCTGCGGCACGGTCGGCCAGGAGGTGGTCCGGCTGCTGCACGAGCAGTCGGCCGACCTGGCCGCCCGCATCGGCGCTCCACTGGAGATCGCCGGCGTCGCCGTCCGCCGACTCGGCCGTGACCGCGGTGATCTGCCGATCGACGAGAGCCTGTTCACCACCGACGCGCTCGGGCTGATCAAGCGCGACGACGTGGACGTGGTCATCGAGGTGGTCGGCGGGATCGAGCCGGCCCGGACCTGGCTGGTCGAGGCGCTGCGCGCCGGCAAGAGCGTGGTCACCGCCAACAAGGCGCTGCTCGCCGAGGACGGCGTGGCGCTGCACGAGGCGGCCGCCGAGGGCGGCGGGGACCTCTACTACGAGGCGTCCGTGGCCGGCGCGATCCCGTTGCTGCGCCCGCTGCGCGAGTCGCTGCACGGCGACCGGATCAACCGGGTCACCGGCATCGTCAACGGCACCACCAACTTCATCCTGTCCGCGATGGACGCCACCGGCGCCGGCTTCGCCGAGGCCTTGGAAGAGGCCACCGAGCTGGGGTACGCCGAGGCCGACCCCACCGCCGACGTGGAGGGCTTCGACGCCGCCGCCAAGGCCGCGATCCTCGCCTCGCTGGCGTTCCACACCCGGGTCGGCGCCGCCGACGTGCACCGCGAGGGCATCACCGAGGTGACCGCCGCGGACATGGCCAGCGCCCAGGCGATGGGCTGCACGATCAAGCTGCTCTGCATCGCGGCCCGGGGCGTCGACGCGGCCGGTCAGGAGACGGTCAGCGTCCGGGTACACCCGGCGATGATCCCGCGTAGCCACCCGCTGGCCAGCGTCGGCGACGCGTTCAACGCGGTCTTCGTCGAGGCGGACGCGGCCGGTCAGCTCATGTTCTACGGCCGGGGCGCGGGCGGCGCGCCGACCGCCAGCGCGGTGCTCGGCGACGTGGTGGCGGTGTCCCGCAACCGGCTCGCCGGTGTCCGCGCGGCCAGCGAGAGCGCGTACGCCGACCTGTCGGTGCGGCCGATGGGCGAGGCGCTGACCCGCTACCACGTGAGCCTGGACGTGGCGGACCGCTCGGGTGTGCTGGCCGCCGTGGCGAGCGTGTTCGCCCGGCACGACGTGTCGATCGCGACCGTGCGCCAGGGCTCGGCCGGTGGCGCTCCCGGCCGCGACGGCGATGCCGAGCTGGTCATCGTCACCCACGTGGCACCGGACGCCGCGCTCGCCGCGACCGTCGACGAGCTGCGCGGTCTCGACATCGTCCGGTCGGTGACGAGCGTGCTGCGGGTCGAGGGTGGCGCCTGACTCGTTGGACCATCGGGGGCGCGGGTGTCCCGCCAGGTGGGTAACCCGGGGTGTGCCATCGATGGCTGCGGCAGGGTGGTCCAGGGTGACCTGGTGCTCGGGTCGGAGCTGCGGTAAAGCGAGGAGATTGACATGTGGCGGGGTCTGATCGAGGCGTACCGGGATCGGCTGCCCGTCACCGCGGCCACGCCGGTCGTCACGTTGCACGAGGGGAACACCCCGCTGTTGCCGGCGCCGGTGCTCTCGGCCCGGCTGGGTTGTGACGTCTACCTGAAGGTGGAGGGGGCCAATCCGACCGGCTCCTTCAAGGACCGGGGGATGACCCTCGCCGTGTCGAAGGCGGTCGAGGCCGGCAACAAGGCGATCATCTGCGCCTCCACCGGCAACACCAGCGCCTCCGCCGCGGCGTACGCGGCCCGGGCCGGGCTGACCTGCGCGGTGCTGGTGCCGCAGGGCAAGATCGCGCTGGGCAAGCTGGCCCAGGCGCTGGTGCACGGGGCGAAGCTGCTCCAGGTCAGCGGCAACTTCGACGACTGCCTGGCGCTCGCCGCCAAGCTGGCCCAGGACCACCCGGTCGCGCTGGTCAACTCGGTCAACATCGACCGCCTGCACGGGCAGAAGACGGCCGCGTTCGAGATCGTCGAGGCGCTCGGCGACGCGCCCGACATCCACTGCCTGCCGGTCGGCAACGCCGGCAACATCTCCGCGTACTGGATGGGGTATTCGGAGGAGCAGGCCGCCGGCGTCACCACCCGCGCGCCCAAGATGTACGGCTTCCAGGCGTCCGGCGCGGCGCCGATCGTGACCGGCCAGGTGGTGCCGGAGCCGTCCACCATCGCCACCGCGATCCGGATCGGCAACCCGGCGAGCTGGACCAAGGCGCTCGACGCCCGGGAAGCCTCCGGCGGCCTCATCGCGGCGGTGACCGACCGGGAGATCCTGTCGGCGTACCGGCTGCTCGCCCGTGAGGTGGGCGTGTTCGTCGAGCTCGGCAGCGCGGCCAGCGTGGCCGGCCTGCTCCAGCAGGCCGCGGCGGGCGCGGTGCCGGCCGGTTCGACGGTGGTCTGCACGGTGACCGGTCACGGCCTGAAGGACCCGGAGTGGGCGATCTCCACCGCGCCCGCCCCGCTGACCATCGGCAACGATCCGTTGGCCGCGGCCCGCGCCCTCGACCTGGCCTGAGAGCGTCGCCGCCGCCGGCGGTGGGCCGCCCCCGGGGGCGGCGGGGGTTCCGGTGATCGAGTCCGGCACACTTTCACGTATCCCCGCCCGCATTCTCTTTCAGGAGTGAGCCAGGCCGATGTCGCTGCTCGCCAGATTCAGCCTCGCCAACCGAGGGCTGGTCGCCCTCATCGCGGTGGTGACCACGGCGTTCGGAGCGTTCGCCGTGCCGTCGCTGAAGCAGCAACTGCTGCCGTCGCTCGAGTTCCCGGCCGCGTTCATCGTGGCCGCCTACCCCGGCGCCGGACCCGAGATCGTCGAGTCGCAGGTGACCGAGCCGATCGAGAACGCCCTGCAGGGCATTCCGGGGCTGGACAAGGTCACCTCCACGTCCCGCGAGGGTTCGGCCACGGTCCAGGTCGAGTACGAGTTCGGCACCGACCTGGACGACGTGGTCAACAAGATGCAGACCGCGCTGAGCCGGATCGACGCCCAGTTGCCGGACAGCGTCGACCCGCAGGTCATCGCGGGCAGCACCGACGACCTGCCGGCGGTGGTGCTGGCCGCGGCCGGCGGCGCGGACGAGCGGGCGCTCGCTGAGAAGCTGCGCGCGACGGTGGTGCCGGAGCTGGAGGGCATCGAGGGCGTTCGTACGGTCGAGGTGACCGGCACCCGCGACGACGTCGTGGTGATCACCCCGGACCCGGCGAAGCTGGCTGCGGCGAAGCTCGCGCCGACCGCGATCGGCGCCGCCCTGAAGACCAACGGCGTCTCCATCCCGGCCGGCGCGGTGACCTCGGGGGGTCTGGCCCTGCCCGTGCAGGTTGGAACGCCGGTCGCCACCATGGACGACCTGCGCGGCATCGTCGTCGCGCCCGGCGCGTCGCCGGTGCGCCTCGGTGACGTGGCGACGGTCGAGCAGCAGCTGGCCCCGGCCACCGCGATCACCCGGACCAACGGCAAGGACAGCCTCGGTATCGCCGTCACCGCCTCGCCGGACGGCAATGCCGTGGCGATCTCCCACGAGATCCGCGACCGGCTGGCCGACCTGAAGAACGCCTCCGGCGCGGACCTGACGGTGGTATTCGACCAGGCGCCGTTCGTGGAGAAGTCGATCGAGTCGTTGACCACCGAGGGCCTGCTGGGCCTGGTGATGGCGGTCATCGTCATCCTGGTCTTCCTGCTGTCGGTGCGCTCGACCGTGGTCACCGCGGTCTCCATCCCGCTCTCCGTGCTGGTGGCGCTGATCGCCCTCTGGATCGGCGACTACTCGCTCAACCTGCTCACCCTCGGCGCGCTGACCATCGCGGTGGGCCGGGTGGTGGACGACTCGATTGTCGTGCTGGAAAACATCAAACGCCATTTGGAGTACGGCGAGGAGAAGCAGCACGCGATCATCACCGGCGTCCGTGAGGTGGCCGGCGCGGTGACCGCGTCCACCCTCACCACGGTCGCGGTGTTCGCCCCGATCGCGCTGGTCGGCGGGTTCGTGGGGCAGCTCTTCGCGCCGTTCGCGATCACCGTGACGGTGGCCCTGCTCGCCTCGCTGCTGGTCTCGCTGACGGTGATCCCGGTGCTGGCGTACTGGTTCCTCAAGCCGCGTGGCGGCACCGTCGACGACGAGGCGGTGCGTCGTGAGGCGGAGGAGAAGGAGCTGCACAACCCGTTGCAGCGGGCGTACCTGCCGGTGATCGGCTTCGCCACCCGTAAGCGGTCGACCCGCTGGATCACCGTCGGGCTCGGCCTGCTGGTGCTCTTCGCCACCTTCGGGCTGGCGCAGAAGCTGGAGACGAACTTCCTGGACGACTCCGGCCAGGACACGCTCAGCTTCCGGCAGGAGCTGCCGGCGGGCAGCGGTCTGGCCGCCACCGACGCGGCGGCCAAGCAGGTCGAGGCGGTCCTCGGCCGGATCGACGGAGTCGAGACGTACCAGGTGACGGCCGGTGGCGGCGACACGCCGTGGGCGGGCGGCGGCGGTAACAACGTCGCGAGCTGGTCGTTGGCGCTCGGCGGCGACAAGGACGCCAAGCAGGTACGCGAGGAGCTGCGCCGGGAGTTCGACAAGCTCGGCACCAGCGTGGGCGAGGTCAGCTTCGGCGGTGGACAGGACGCGTCGACCAGTCAGCTGGAGGTGATCGTCCAGGCCAGCGACCCGGAGGTGCTGACCCACGCCACCGAGGCGGCCCGTACGGCGATGGACGACGTCCCGGACGTCGAGGACGTCACCACGAGCCTCGCCGCGCGCGTGCCGCGGGTGGACGTGACCGTCGACCGGGTCGCGGCCGGTCGGGTCGGCCTCACCGAGGCCGCCGTGGGTCAGCTCGTGTCGCAGGCGTTCCGTGGCGCTCCGCTGGGTCAGGTGGCGCTCGACGGGCGTCAGCAGGACGTGGTGCTGCGGCTGAGCGCGACCGCTCCGGTGTCGGTGGAGGAGCTGCGCGCCCTTCCGGTCGGGCCGGTGAAGCTTGACGACATCGCGGATGTCACGCAGGCCGAGGGGCCGCAGCAGGTGACCCGGATCGACGGTGAGCGCAGTGTCTCGGTGACCGGCGCGGCGACCGGTTCCAACCTGGGCGCGACCACGAAGGAGCTGCAGAAGCGGCTTGACGGCATCGACGTCCCGGGAGCGACCTTCACCGTCGGTGGAGTCAGCGCCGACCAGTCGGACGCCTTCGGCGACCTGGGCCTGGCGGTGCTGGTCGCCATCGCGATCGTGTTCCTGATCATGGTGGCCACGTTCCGCAGCCTCACCCAGGCGTTGATCCTGCTGATCTCCATCCCGTTCGCGTCCACCGGCGCGATCGGTCTGCTGCTGATCACCGGTACGCCGCTCGGCGTGCCGGCGTTGATCGGTGTGCTGATGCTGGTCGGCATCGTGGTGACCAACGCGATCGTGCTGCTCGACCTGATCAACCAGTACCGGGCGCGGGGCATGGGAGTCCAGGAGGCGGTGGTCGAGGGCGGCCGGCGTCGGCTGCGACCGATCCTGATGACCGCGGTCGCGACGATCTTCGCGCTGCTGCCGATGGCCTTCGGGCTGACCGGCGAGGGCGGCTTCATCTCGCAGCCGCTGGCGGTTGTGGTGATCGGTGGCCTGCTCAGCTCGACGCTGCTGACGCTGGTCCTGGTGCCGACGCTCTACTCGATGGTGGAGCACACCAAGGAGTCGCTGCGGGAGCGGCGTCATCGGCGGCGCTCCGGCGACGCCGTGCCGAGCGGGTCGGAGAACGTCGAGCCGGACGGTCCGAACCAGGTGGCGGTGCCGTCGGGCGCACCGGCGGCGGCGCCGGCCGAGAGCGCGCAGCCCTCGGCGACGCGCCCCGCGCCGTCCGGTGCGCTGGTGGACGGCACGGACCAGTTCGAGGTGCTGCGGCTGCCCCGTAGCCGCAGGTCGCCGCTGCCTCCGTCGGAGCCGACCGAGTAGCCGACCGACATCGCGGGCAGCGCCCCCGGCAGGATTTCCTGTCGGGGGCGCTGCTCTTTGTGCCCAGATCGATCGAATGACCTGACCGCAGCTTTGCGTCACTTCTTGCATACTCCTGGTAGATGTCGGCGGTGACGAGTGGGGCAGGCGGATGACCGAGGGCGCGCGCGGGTGGTCTCGGCGCGACCTGCTGCGCCGAAGCGCCCTGGTGGTGACCGGAGCGGCCGCCGGGGCGGGCGTCACGGACGTCTGGTTGACCCACCGGCGGCTGCCGCTCGCCGGCGGCCCGGCCAGCGCCACCGTCGGCAACGGGGCGCAGGACGTCGGCGCAGGCGTCCTGCCGGTCGTCTGGTCGGGATCGACCACCCAGCGGCTGGTCGCGCTCACCTTCGACGACGGTCCCGCGCCACAGTGGACGCCCATGGTGCTGGACACCCTCGCCCAGCACCGGGTGCCCGCCACGTTCTTCCTGGTCGGCAGCCAGGTCCGTAAGCACGCCGATCTCGTACGCGACCGGCTCGGCGAGCACGAGGTGGGCAATCACAGTTGGGCGCACCGGGACCTCGCCCAGTTGGACGCCGCCGAGGCGTACGACGACCTGAGCCGCACCCACGACGTGATCACCGACGTGACGGGCCGGGCCCCCCGCCTGGTCCGCCCGCCGTACGGTCACCTGGGTGGGGCGGCGCTGCACGCGGCCGCCCGGTTGAACTACCGGCTGGTGCTCTGGTCGTTGCAGATGGTGGAGCGGGAGTTTCCCGACGACCCGGCCGGTCATGCCCGCCGGATCGTGGACGGCGTCCGGCCCGGGACGATCCTGCTCGGGCATGACGTCGGTCAGCGGCGGCGTCTGGTCGCGCTGCGCGGCCTTCCCGACATGATTCGTGGGCTCCGGGGGCGCGGATACACCTTCGTCACCGTCTCGTCGCTGCTGGGAGCGGGTGTAGCCCCCACGCCCACCGGGTAGGGTGCCCGTCCGTGGCGTCCACCCTTTCGGTCCTTACCGGCAATCGGAGCTTCCGCAACCTCTTCCTGGCCGAGCTGGTGGTCTTCGGGGCCGACTGGTTCGTCATGGTGCCGCTGCTGGTGCTGCTGCCCCACCTGACGGGGAGCGGCGTCTGGGGTGCCCTGGTGCTGGCGGTGGACACCGGCATCGTCGCGCTGCTGCTGCCGTACACCGGCACCATCGCCGACCGGTTCGACCGGCGCAAGATCATGATTGTCGCGAACGTGGCCGCGCTGGCCGGTGTGTTGCTGCTGCTCGGTGTCCGTGACCGTGGCACGGCCTGGTTGGCGCTGGTGGCGATCGGGGCCGTCGCGGGCGCCAAGGCGTTCTACTCGCCCGCCGCGCAGGCCGCGCTGCCCAACGTGCTGGAGCCGCACGAGCTGGCCGCCGGCAACGCCGTGGCCGGCTCGGCCTGGGGCACCATGACGGTGGTGGGCGCCTCGCTGGGTGGAGTACTCAGCTCCGCCGCCGGTCCGTACGCCTGCTTCTGGGTGGCGGCGGCGGGGCTGGCGCTGGCCGCGGGCCTCGCCACGCGGATCCGCCGGCCGTTGCAGGTGGCCCGCGACCCGTTGTTGCCGGCGCAGCGGACCTGGCCGGCGGTCCGCGAGGCGCTCGGCTACATCGGGCACCGACCTCGGGTGCTGGCGCTGGTGACGGTCAAGTCGGCGGTCGGCCTGGGCAACGGGGTGCTGACCGTGTTTCCGCTGCTCGCCGGCGTGTACGGGGTTGGTTCGCTGGGCGCGGGTCTGCTCTTCGCGGTACGCGGCGCGGGTGCGTTGGTCGGGCCCATCCTGATGCGTCGGGTGTTGACCAACCGGGCCTGGCTGCTGCCCGGGCTCGCGCTGTCCATGTCGCTCTACGGTCTGTCCTACGTGGGGGTATCCGTCGCGCGCTGGTTCCCGCTGGTGCTGCTGCTGGTGTTCGTGGCGCACTTCGCCGGCGGCAGCAACTGGGTGATGTCGAACTTCGCCCTTCAGGGCGAGGTGCCGGACCGGCTGCGCGGACGCGTGTTCGCCACCGACATGATGCTCGCGACACTGGCCATCTCGGTGAGTCAACTGGCGGTGGCCCTGGTCGTGGACGTGGTGGACGAGCGGGTGGTGCTGGCCGGCTGCGGGCTGGTCACCATCGTGTACGCGGTCGGCTGGCGGATCGCCACCCGTCGTCTCTCGTTGACCGACCCGGCTGCCGAACCGGTCCCCGACCCGGCGACCTGAGATTCGACGGTCCCATGGTGCGGGCGAGCGGCGGAATCGTCGGTGCCGCCCCCTAGCATGGGCGCGTGCCGACGAACTTCACCGCCGGGCCGGTCCGGGTCCGGGTTCCCGCGACGAGCGCCAACCTCGGTCCGGGCTTCGACGCGCTGGGGCTCGCCCTCGGGCTCTACGACGACCTGGCCGCCGAGGTGTCGTCCGGCGGGGTCCAGGTGACGGTGACCGGTCAGGGTGCCGGTGAGCTGCCGGCCGACGATCAGCACCTGGTGGTGCGGGCCATGCGGGCCACCTTCGACGTCCTCGGCGCGCACCCCAAGGGCCTGAGCGTGGAGTGCGTCAACCGGATACCGCAGGCGCGCGGCCTCGGCTCGTCGTCGGCTGCCATCGTGGCCGGGGTGCTGCTGGCCCGTGCCCTGGTCGCCGACGGCGAAGAGCGGCTGGACGAGCCGGCTCTCCTCCGACTGGCCGTCGAGATCGAGGGCCATCCGGACAATGTCGCGCCCTGCCTGCTCGGCGGCTTCACGCTGGCCTGGACCGAGACGGACGGCGCTCGTGCGGTGTCCCTGCCGGTCGCCGACGCCGTCCGACCCACGGTTCTCGTACCCTCCGAGCGCGGCCTGACCGCGACCGCGCGGGCGGCCCTGCCGGCCACCGTGCCCCACGCCGACGCCGCGTTGACCGCGGGACGGGCGGCGTTGCTGGTGCACGCGCTCACCACGGACCCGGCGCTGCTGTTGCCGGCCACCGTCGACCGGCTGCACCAGGATTACCGTGCGGCCGGGATGCCGGGCACGTCGTCGCTGGTCAGCGCGCTGCGAGAGGCGGGTGTGGCGGCTGTGGTCTCCGGGGCCGGGCCGAGTGTGCTGGCGTTCGGCGAGCCGCCAGCGGGCTTCGACGCGGGAACAGACTGGCAGATCTGGAAGTTACCGATAGACGTCAGCGGTGCCCGGGTCGCCCGGGGTAGACTTGGACACGCCGAGCGGGACCCTGTTGCCGCAGGTCGGAAGAGTTGATTACGCTCTAGACCTAGCACAGCCGCGAAGCACGCGATCTCCTGCGGGGCGGCGCACCCCCGAAGCTCTCGGCGGTCAGCCCGTCACCCCTGCCAAGGCCCACGCCGCACCGCAGTTTCCACAGGTCGCCGCAGACGGCGAGACCTACCCACCGACGTTTGGTGGGTCGGGAAACCACCGGCTGCTGTGTCACAGACTCCCGCGACGCGTCCTTGCGAGGCGGGTGAACCGAGGCCGCCCGGCCACCTGAGCTCCGACTCCGGGCAGTCCCGGCCTTATCGAGGGAAGGAATCCATTGAGCGACACCACCGACGTGACGTCGGATGTTTCCAACGTCGCTGGCGATGCCACCGCTGCCGCTCCCGCCCGTCGTCGGCGCAGCGGTACCGGTCTGTCGGCGATGCTGCTGCCAGAGCTGCAGAGCCTGGCCGCGTCGCTCGGCATCTCCGGCACTGCTCGCATGCGCAAGGGTGAGCTGATCGCCGCGATCTCCGAGCGGCAGGGCGGCAACGCCGCCGGAACCCCTCGACCGCGGGCCGAGGTCGCCGCGGCGGCCGCTCCGGCCCGTGAGGAGGTGCGGGAGACCGTGGACCGCCCGGCGGCCGAGGGTCGTAGCACCGACCAGGCACCGGCGGAGCCGGCCACCGAGACCGAGAGCCGCAGTCGTTCGCGGCGCAGCCGGACCGCTGCCGCGGAGGCCCGTACCTCCGAGGTCAGCACCTCCGAGCCGCGTGGCGCCGAGGCCCGCACCGACGAGGTCGAGAGCGGCGAGCGGTCCGAGCGTGGCGAGAACCGCCGTGACCGGGCCGAGCGCAACGACCGCTCCGACCGGGGCGAACGTGCCGACCGCTCCGACCGGGGCGACCGTGCCGAGCGCTCCGACCGGGGCGAGCGTGCCGAGCGCTCCGACCGGGGCGAGCGTGCCGAGCGGGGCGACCGTGCTGAGCGGGGCGACCGTAACGATCGGGGCGAGCGGGCCGCCGAGCGCAACGATCGGGGCGAGCGCTCCGATCGGGGTGAGCGTGCCGAGCGCAACGACCGCAGCGATCGTGCCGAGCGGAGCGACCGCAACGACCGCAACGATCGGGGCGACCGCAACGACCGTTCGGAGCGCGCCGACCGCAATGACCGTGGTCAGCGCGTCGAGCGCGTCGAGCGCGACAGCGACGACGAGGACGGCGAGGGCGGCGGTCGGCGTGGCCGGCGCAGCCGCTTCCGGGACCGTCGACGTGGTCGTGGCGAGCGCGGGGAGACCGGCGGGGAGACCAGCGGCGGCCGTGAGCCGCAGGTCGGCGAGGACGAGGTGCTCGTCCCCGTGGCCGGCATCATCGACGTGCTCGACAACTACGCCTTCGTACGGACGACCGGCTACCTGGCCGGCCCGAACGACGTGTACGTCTCGATGTCCCAGATCAAGAAGTACGGCCTGCGTCGCGGTGACGCGATCACCGGCGCCGTGCGGGCGGCCCGCGAGGGCGGCAACAGCGGCGACCAGCGGCGGGACAAGTACAACCCGCTGATGCGGCTGGACACGATCAACGGGATGGAGCCGGACGAGGCGCGGCGTCGGCCCGAGTTCTACAAGCTCACGCCGCTCTACCCGCAGGAGCGCCTGCGGCTGGAGACCGAGCCGCACATCCTGACCACCCGGGTCATCGACCTGGTCATGCCAATCGGCAAGGGCCAGCGGGCGCTCATCCAGTCTCCGCCGAAGGCGGGTAAGACGATGGTGCTGCAGGCGATCGCCAACGCGATCACCCGCAACAACCCGGAGTGCCACCTCATGGTGGTGCTGGTCGACGAGCGGCCCGAAGAGGTCACCGACATGCAGCGGTCGATCAAGGGCGAGGTCATCGCGGCCACGTTCGACCGTCCGCCGCAGGACCACACCACGGTGGCCGAGCTGGCCATCGAGCGGGCCAAGCGTCTGGTCGAGCTGGGGCACGACGTCGTCGTGCTGCTCGACTCGGTGACCCGGCTCGGTCGGTCGTACAACCTGGCGGCGCCGGCCAGCGGCCGGATCATGTCGGGTGGTATCGACTCCACCGCGCTCTACCCGCCGAAGCGTTTCCTCGGCGCGGCCCGCAACATCGAGAACGGCGGCTCCCTGACCATCATCGCCACGGCGCTGGTGGAGACCGGTTCCATGGCGGACACGGTCATCTTCGAGGAGTTCAAGGGCACCGGTAACGCGGAGCTGAAGCTGGACCGGAAGATCGCCGACAAGCGGACCTTCCCGGCCATCGACATCAACCCGTCCGGTACCCGTAAGGAAGAGGTCCTGCTCGCGCCCGAGGAGCTGGCCATCATCCACAAGCTCCGCAAGGTGCTGCACTCGCTGGACTCGCAGGCGGCGATGGACCTGCTGCTGGACCGCCTCAAGCAGTCCCGCACCAACATCGAGTTCCTGATGCAGATCGCGAAGTCGACGCCGGGGGAGTGATCCCGCACCGGTGACCGACGACGAAGGGGGTACGGCTGCGGCCGTACCCCCTTCGGCATGACCGGCCCGTCCGCCGTCGCGTACCCCGGGTGGGGCACGACGGCCGGACGAATGCCTGCCCGGGCGGCGGGAATGCGGACAGGTAGGCCCGTGTTGACGATGCCGGACGAGGTGTGTGGCCCGCTTACCGGGTCGGCTCAGGCCCATGGCACACTGGTCAATCGGCCACACCGGTTCCGGTTCACGCCCGAGCCCGTCGCGTACGGCGCGACGAGTGATGACGGCGACCCGGCGACCACCAACGAGAGGACCGAGGCGACATGAAGGCAAACATCCACCCGGAGTACACGACCACCGAGGTCAGCTGCTCCTGCGGTAACACGTTCACGACCCGCAGCACCGCCAAGGGCGGGGCGATCCACGTCGAGACCTGCAGCGCCTGCCACCCGTTCTACACCGGTAAGCAGCGCGTTCTCGACACCGCCGGCCGGGTCGCGAAGTTCCAGCAGAAGTACGCCAAGGTTCAGGCCAAGAAGGCCAAGTAACTCCTCGTTCGGCGCCCGTGTCCGGTTTTGTACCGGACACGGGCGCCGTCCGCGTTTCGCCCGCCAACACCCTTGGCCCTCCCGGTGCCGCATCCTCGAAGGAGCATCCGCAGCATGAGCAGCGAGCGTCTGGCCGGACTCCTCGACGAGTACGCGGAGCTGGAGAAGCGGCTGGCCGACCCGGCCATCCACGCCGACCAGGCCACCGCGCGCCGGGTGGGTCGCCGGTACGCCGCGCTGGTGCCGCTGCACAAGGCCGCCGGCGAGCTGGCGCAGGCCCGCGCCGACCTGGCCGCGGCCCGCGAGCTGGTCGACGAGGACCCGTCCTTCGCCGCCGAGGCGGACTCCATCGCGGCGTCCCTGCCGGCCCTGGAGGAGCGCCTCGCCGAGTTGCTCATCCCGCGCGACCCGCACGACGCCAAGGACGTGATCGTCGAGATCAAGGCCGGTGAGGGCGGCGAGGAGTCGGCGCTGTTCGCCGGCGACCTGCTGCGGATGTACACCCGGTACGCCGAGCGGCACGGCTGGATCACCGAGGTGATCGACGCGCAGGATTCCGACCTCGGCGGGGTCAAGGACGTCTCGCTGTCGATCAAGACCAAGGGTGTGCCGGACGGCGGCAACGGTGTCTGGTCGCGGCTCAAGTGGGAGGGCGGCGTGCACCGGGTGCAGCGCGTCCCGGTGACCGAGTCGCAGGGCCGGATCCACACCAGCGCGGCCGGGGTGCTGGTGCTGCCGGAGGCCGAGGACGTCGACGTCACCATCGACCAGAACGACCTGCGCATCGACGTGTTCCGCTCGTCCGGCCCGGGCGGCCAGTCGGTGAACACGACCGACTCGGCGGTACGGATCACGCATGTGCCGACCGGCATCGTCGTGTCCTGTCAGAACGAGAAGTCCCAGCTGCAGAACCGGGAGCAGGCGATGCGGATCCTGCGGGCCCGGCTGCTCGCCGCCGCCCAGGAGCAGGCCGACGCCGCCGCTTCGGACGCCCGCAAGGCGCAGGTACGCACCGTGGACCGCTCGGAGCGCATCCGCACCTACAACTTCCCGCAGAACCGGATCACCGACCACCGGATCGGCTACACCGCGTACAACCTGGACCTGGCTCTCGCCGGCGACCTCGACGGCGTCCTGGACGCCCTGGCCGAGGCCGACCGCGCCGCCCGTCTAGCCGGCGACACAGAACTAACCCGCCGCTAACCGCCCACCCCACCCCACCCCACCCCGCCACCCCGCCCCGCCCCGCCCCCGCCCTCGTCGATCATGGAGTCGTGGTGGGTGGTTGATCCTGTCGTGGGGCTTCCGCGGGGCACCACAAGTCCTTGATCGACCCCGACCGAGGGGGAGTGGTCAGCTCGCGCGGGGGCGGGATTTTGCGCGTAGCATCTCCCGGTCGGCCTGCTCGAAGGCGACGCTGAGCGCGTCGCGCAGCCCGCTGCCGCCGGATACCTCGGCGAAGCCGATGCTCACCCCGACGGGGGTGCCGGGCACCAGCGACTCCCAGTCCTCATTGCGTACCGCCGCCTCGATCCGGCGGGCCACCTCGGTGGCCTCGGTCATGCCCGTGTCCGGGAGCACCACGACGAACTCGTCGCCGCCGTAGCGGGCCACGAAGTCTCCCCGGCGCATCACCCGGTTGATCACCCCGGCGATGCGTTGCAGCACCAGGTCACCGGAGTGGTGGCCGTGCCGCGTGTTGACCGCCTTGAAGCCGTCCAGGTCGCAGACGCCGATGACGACCCGCTCGCCCCGGGTGACGACGGCGGTGATGTACCGCTCCAGGCGACGCCGGTTGGGCAGGCCGGTGAGCGGGTCGGTCAACGCCTCACCCTCGTACCGTGCCGCCTCGCGACGCATCTCCTCGTGGTCGATCCGGGCGGCGATGCCGTCGATGTAGACGTCGCGCAGCCGGTCGTTGCGCTGGGCGGCGAGCCGGAATGCCAGCCGGTCCGCCCGGTGGGCCGCGAGATGGTCGCCGGCGCGGGCGAGCGCGATGCTGCGCAGCCGGGCTGGCTCGGCCGCCCCGAGCGTCTCGGTGGACACCCGGATGGTGTCCAGTCGGGCGACCGCCTCGATGGGCCGACCGTCCGCGACGGCCAGGCAGATCATGCCGAGTTGCCGCAGGTCCCGCGCGCGGGCGCTGTCACCGCCGTGGGTGAGCAGCCGGGACGGGACGGCGTCGCCGGTCGGTTCCAGGGTGTCGCCGAGTGCGGCCTGCCGTGCCGCCGAGTACCCGTACGCGGCGAGGCTGCTGGGTCGGAGCCGCCCGGCCCGCCCGCTGTGGACGAACTGGGCCAGGTCGGTCGCCACGTCCCGCAGCACGCGCAGGCAACCGTCGCTGTCACCGTTGTGGTCCAGCGCCACGGCGTTGCGCAGCCGGATGCCCGGCGCGGCGAACGTCTCCTCCGGGATCCCGGCGGTCAACCCGAGCTGCCGTGCGCGTTCGATCGCGCCCAGGGCGTACCCGTGGAAGCTGAGGTAGCTGTAGGCCATCGCCAGGTCGTGCCAGCCCCAGGCGGTGTCCCGGTCCGGGTCGTCCACGGCGTTCAGGGCCCGCGCTGCCTTGACGAGGTGGGTGACGCAGCGGTCCAGCGCGCCCTGGTGGTGGGCGGCGAGCGCGGCCAGCGCGTTGAGGTGCCCGTGCAGGTAGGGCTCGGCGAGGTCGCGGACGGCCGCCGACGCCTCCTCGATGGCCCGGGTGAACTCCGCCGTCCGACCGAGATTGATCAAGGCGGAGAGACGCTGGACCATGGCGTCCGCGCGGGCCGCCGGGTCCGACGTGGTGCGGATCACACGCTCCAGAAGGGTGTACGACTCCGCGGAGCGACTTGCTTCCTGCAAAGCGCGGGCGTGCGAGAGAGTGTCAACCTGGTCATGGACCCGGTCGAGCCAGCCCACCCACAACCTCCTGTCGTGTGCGCCTCGACGCACCCGTTCATGGCGTCGCCCCGCGACGCCCCATGATTATCGTGTGACCACTCTGCCGCAACACCCCCCCGAAGGGACAGGCCGCACCCGTCCGTCCGCCGCGGTGGCGCGGGCGGCCCGCGTACTCGCCGCGGCCGGCGTAGGCCCGGCGCGCGTGGAGGCCGAACTGCTGACGGCGTACGTGCTGGACGTGCCCCGGGGTCGGCTGGCGCTCGCCGACGATCTGGACGACGCCCAACTGGCCCGCCTGGACGAGCTGGTCGGGCGTCGCGCCGGCCGGGAGCCGTTGCAGCACCTGACCGGTCGGGCGGGTTTCCGGCACCTGGAGCTGGCGGTCGGTCCGGGTGTCTTCGTGCCCCGCCCGGAGACGGAACTGCTGGCCGGATGGGGTGTCGAGCAGGGCCGGGGCAGATCCGAGCCGCTGGTGGTGGACCTGTGCAGCGGCACCGGCGCGATCGCGTTGGCGGTGGCGCAGGAGCTGCCCGGAGCGCGGGTGGTCGCGGTGGAGCGGTCCTCGGCGGCGCTGGCGTGGTTGCGCCGCAACGCGGCCGAGCGGGCGGCGGCGGGGGACCGGCCGATCGAGGTGGTCGAGGCCGACGTGACCGCGCCCGACCTGCTCGCCGACCTGGTGGGTCGGGTGGACGTGCTGCTCTGCAATCCGCCCTACGTTCCGGTCGACGTCGTGGTGCCGCCGGAGGTGGCCGCGCACGATCCGGCGGAGGCGGTCTTCGGGGGCGCCGATGGTCTGGCGGTGATCCGACCGGTGATCGACCGGGCGGCGGCGCTGCTGCGACCCGGGGGCGTGATCGGGGTCGAGCACGACGACACGCACGGTGTGGAGGTGCCGGAGTTGTTCGCCAGCGACGGCCGGTTCGACGCCGTCAGGGAGCATCCGGACCTCACCGGCCGCCCCCGGTACGCCACCGCGTCCCGACGGGCGGACGGCCAGCACACCGTGCCCGGGCGGGCGTGGCAGACTGACTCCTCGTGATGCTCTACGACTGCCGATCGCCCGCCGATCGGGACCGCGGCATCGCTGCGGCCATCGAGGCGGTCAAGAACGGCGAACTGGTCGTCCTTCCGACGGACACCGTCTACGGGATCGGCGCGGACGCGTTCACGCCGTACGCGGTCAAGGCGCTGCTGGACGCGAAGGGCCGGGGTCGGCAGATGCCCCCGCCGGTGCTGATCGGTTCGCGGCACACCCTGGACGGCCTGGTCTTCTCGCTGCCCTCGGCGGCGCGGGACCTGGTGGAGGCGTTCTGGCCGGGAGCGCTGACGATCGTGGTCGAGCACTCGCCGAGCCTGCAGTGGGACCTGGGCGACAAGACCGGCACGGTGGCGGTGCGGATGCCGCTGCACCCGGTGGCCCTGGAGGTGCTGCGCGAGACGGGCCCGATGGCGGTCTCCTCGGCCAACAAGACGGGCCAGCCCGCTGCGGTGACCGCCGAGGAGGCGCGCGACCAGCTCAGCTACTCGGTGCGTGCGTACCTGGAGGCCGGGCCCTGCCCGGACCCGGTGCCGAGCACGATCGTCGACCTGACCGGCGAGGTGCCGCAGTTGCTGCGGGCCGGGGCGATCCCGCTGGAGAAGCTGCGCGACGTCGTACCGGATCTCCTCGACGTCCACCAGGGGGCCTGAGTGCCCCCGTTCACCGTCCTGCACGTCTGCATGGGCAACATCTGCCGCTCACCGATGGCCGAGCGACTGCTGGCCCTCGCGGTGCGGGAGCGGTTGGCGCGGCGTTCGCAGGACCCGGCCACGGCCGAGGAGCTGCTGCACAGCCACAGCGCCGGCACCGGCGGCTGGCACGCGGGCGAGGAGATGAACCCGCCGGCGGCGCGGCAGGTCATCGACCGTGGCGGTGACGTCGACGGGTTCGCGGCGCGCAAGCTGCGCTCGGACCACATCGACGCCGCCGACCTGGTCCTGACGGCCACGGCCGACCAGCAGGAGTACGTGGTGGCGCTCCGCCCGGACGCGGCGGCCCGTACCTTCGTGCTGGGTGAGTTCGGCCGGCTGCTGGCCGCGGTGGACGTCACCGCGCTGCCGGCGGCCGAGGCGACCCCGGAGACGGTGTACGCGCGGGGCGTGGCCCTGGTGGCGGCGGCGCACGACGAACGACTGGGCGCCTCGGCGCTGCCCACCGACGATCTCGACGATCCCTGGGGTCGCGGCGACCAGTGTTTCACCCGGGTCGCGGACGAGATCGAGGAGACGGTCCACCCGCTGGCCGCCGCGCTGCTGCCCTGAGCGCCGTGCGAGTTTCCTCCGGGTTTGGGGAAAACCAGGGGCGAAAGGGGCGTTCCGGGTCATTCTGAACGGGTCCTAGCGTGACCGGCTCCTGCGGGGAGAGCTGATGATCCGGGCCCGACTCGACAAACTGCTGACCGTGGTGATCGCCGGCGTGCTGGCCGGACTGGTGCTGGCCGGGGCCGCCCTGCCCGCCGCCCTGGTCTTCGGGATCGGCTTCAGCGCCCTCAGCACGCCGTACTCGGAGCTGCCCAACACGCTCCGCACGCCGCCCACCGCGCAGCGCTCCAACCTCTACGCCAACGACGGCACCACCCTGATCACCTCCTTCTACCAGGAGGACCGGGTGGAGGTCCCGCTGCACGAGGTCGCCCCGGTGATGCGCCAGGCCATCGTGGCTGCCGAGGACGTCCGGTTCTACCAGCACAGCGGGGTGGACCTGCGCGGTGTGGTGCGCGCCTTCACGGTGAACAAGCGCGACGGTAAGACCCGTCAGGGTGCCTCCACCCTGACCATGCAGTACGTCCGCAACGTGCTCAGCAGCGACCCTCGGCTCACCGAGCGGCAGCGCCAGGCGGCCACCGAGCTCACCACCGCCCGCAAGCTCCAGGAGATGCGGTACGCGCTGGCGCTGGAGCGGGAGCTCAGCAAGGAGGACATCCTCACCCGCTACCTCAACATCGCCTACTTCGGTGCCGGGGCGTACGGGATCGGGGCGGCCAGCAAGCGCTACTTCTCGGTCTCGCCGGCCGAGTTGACCCTGCCCCAGGCCGCGCTGTTGGCCGGTCTGGTCCGGTCGCCGGACAGTGACGACCCGATCAACGGGGACGCCGACAGTGCCCTGCACCGGCGGACGTACGTGTTGGAACGCCTGGTCGAGACGGGTCAGGTACCCGCCGACGCGGCGGCGGCGGCACAGGCCGAGCCGTTGCAGCTGCGGCCCAGCGAGACGCCGAACGACTGCACGGGGGTGCCCGACGGGCATTCGGACTGGGGTTTCTTCTGCGACTGGTTCACCCGCTGGTGGAGCAGCCAGTCGGCGTTCGGTTCGAGCGCCGACGAGCGACAGCGCACGCTACGCCGGGGCGGGTTCTCCATCGTCTCGTCGCTGGATCCGGCCGTGCAGCAGGCCACCACCGAGCAGGTCCTGCGCATCTACCGGCCCACCGAGGCGCGGGCGGTACCCACCGCCGTGGTGCAGCCCGGCACGGGCCGGGTGCTGGCGATGTCGGTGAACCGCAACTACAGCGTCAAGGACAACCCGGTCGGGCAGAAGAACCACCCGAACACGGTCAACCAGCTCGTGGCCGGTGGTGGGGCCATCGACGGGTACCAGGCCGGTTCGACGTTCAAGCTCTTCACCATGCTGGCCGCGCTGGAATCCGGCATGCCGCTGTCGACCGAGTTCACGGCGCCGACGCAACTGCTCACCCGCTTCCCGGCGACCGGCGCGGGTAGCTGTGACGGCCGTTGGTGCCCGGCGAACGCCAGCCCGTCGGCGATGGACGGCCCCCGCACGATGTGGACCGGCTTCGGCCGGTCGGTGAACACCTACTTCGCCTGGCTGACCGAGCGGGTCGGCGCCGACCGGGTGGTGGAGATGGCCGAGCGGTTGGGCATCGTGCTGCGGGCCGACTCCGACGAGCGGCTGGCCCGCTACGGCGCGAAGGACTGGGGCCCGTTCACCCTGGGCGTCGCCGCGACGACCCCGCTGGACCTGGCCACGGCGTACGCCACCGTGGCCGCGGAGGGGACGTGGTGCGCGCCGCTGCCGGTGGTCTCGATCAACGACTCGGCCGGCCGGCCGGTAGATGCCGCCAAGCCGGACTGTCGGCAGGTACTCGACACCGACGTGGCCCGGGCGGCGGCGGACGCGGCCCGCTGCCCGGTGGGCGACCAGTCGATGTACGGGCGGTGCGACGGCGCGACGGCTCCCGATCTGCGATCCCGGCTGGGCCGCCCGGTGGCGGGCAAGACCGGCAGTTCTGAGCGGTACGAGACGGAGACGGTGGTGGCCTTCACCCCGCAGTTGGTGGTCGCCTCGATGGCGGCCAACCCCGACGACCCGCGCGACGCGGTCGGTCAGGCCGTGCAGGCCCGCCTGGTGACCGGGGTGGGCGAGGTGCTCACCAGAGCCCTGCGCAACCAGCCGGTACAGAACTTCGTCCCGCCAAGCGAACGCGCCGCCTTCCAGGTAACCGGCGCCCGAACCACAAACTAACCCCCGCCCCGCCCCTTGTCCCCCCGGCCCCCCCGGGCCCTGCCCCCACCCCGCCCTCGCCGCGCCCTGACGGCGCGGATCATGGAGTTGTGGTGGGTGTTAGGGCCGCCAATGCCCCTTTTGTGGACCACCACAACTCCATGATCGACGGGGGCGGGGGCGGGGGCGGGGGCTGGGGCTGGGGGCGGGGGGTTAGTCCTTGTCGCCTCTGGCGAGGTGGCCCGTTCCGGGCTGAAAATCGTGTTGGTCGCTCGCTGACGTCGT
>NZ_JBNCKS010000061.1:0-36598 GCF_049841635.1 Micromonospora sp. DT44
TCTATACCGGAGCTCCGCTGCCTCGTCTCCACGACACGCTTGACGGCCTACCGAAACGCCTAACTGAACGGCGTTGCGGCTAGATGTCACTCAATCCACAGCAGATGGACGGGTACCTCCAGCGTGGTGGGTGACTGGCCGCGCCAGGCCCAGCGGTACCACTCCACCTCGGGCGTGATCCGCACGCAGATGTCGCCCTCGGCTCCCGAGTAGGTCTCGGTCACCGCTCGCATGTCCCGGTGTTCGCGTCCGTCCTCGACGTGTACCACTCGGCGGCCGGTGACCGCGTCCGCCTCGAACACGGGGGTGGGAGCGCGGTGGGAGGGGCCGTCGAGCGAGACCAACCGGATGCCGGTGTCCCGTACGCCCTCGGTTGCGGGCCGTTCACCGACCGTCTCCACCCACACCCGCTCAACCGGCACCAGCGGCGCGAACACCTCGACCTGGTCGGCCTCGGCCCGGTACCACTCGTGTTCGGGGATGACCGGCACGTAGGTGCGGGCGCCCTGCACGACCCGGTCGTCCGCGCGCAGGTCTCCACGCCAGCCCAGCCCGGGCAGACCCACGAGCACCCGCTGCCCGCGCAGCTCCACGCGCCCGGTGGCGGGCACGATGGTCAGGGGGCGTGGTGGCCGGGGCGCCCAGTCGGGTTGGTCGGCGAGCGGGTCCGGCAGCGGTCCGGTCATGCCAGTGACGGCCTCACTCCGCGGCGCGCAGCGGAGCGCCCCGCTGGCGCATGAAGGGGATCGGGTCGGTCGCGCCCCGGCTGGACCGGTCGCTACGCAGGTGCACCTCGAAGTGCAGGTGCGGTCCGGATGAATTGCCGCTGCTGCCGACCTGTCCGATGACCTCGCCGGCGGGGACGATCTGGTCCGGCGAGACGCGGGGCTGGACCACCATGTGGCAGTAACGGGTGATGAACCCACCGGCGTGCAGGATGTCGACGAACCAACCACAGCCACCCTTGCCCGGATAACCGTCCACATCGCAACTGCGGCGTCCCTTGTTGTCCGGGTCGCAGCGGGCAACAAGCACTCGGCCGGCGGCCGCGGCACGGATCTCGGTGCCCTTCGCCGCTCCGATGTCGACACCGTTGTGGCTGGGTCGATCGGCGGTCCGGAAGCCGGACCCGACGTCGCCGGAGATCGGCGCCGTCCAGCCGGAAGCGGCGATCTCGCCGCGCTCGGCCGCGTCGCACACCGCCTTGCCGTTGAGCTGCACGGTGCGGGCCGCACCGCCGGCGAGTGCGTCCACGATCTTGCTGGCCAGCTCCTCGTGCTTGGCATACGCGTCCGGATAGGCGCTGACCTGGACCTGCTGCGCCACGACGGTCAGCGGTCGGCGCTGCCACCTGCGCACCTTGACGAGTTTCTCGTAGAACTTCCGGGCGGTGTAGGCGGGTGTCATCCGCTCGGCGATCGAGCCCCAACCCGGACGCTGCTGAAAGAGGCCCAACGAGTCGTGGTCGGCACCGACGCCCTCGTGTGGCAGGGACAGCGACTCGGGCACATCCTTGTTGGCCAGGTTGCGCAGGGCGGACTCCTGCATCGCCGTGGCGAGGGCGATCACCCAACCACGCGAGGGAACCCCCATGTCCTGACCGACCTTGATGATGATCGCCGCGTTGCGGACCTGCGCGTCGCCGTACTCGCTGAACCGGGGTAGCTCGCCGGTGATGTCGACGGGACGCACCGGCCCGCAGCCCCAGCCGGCCAGGGCGTCCCCGTTCTCCGCGTCGCCCCCGAGACCACTGAGGAAGAATGCCGCCGTCCCCCCGGTGCAGCAGAGCAGGAGCAGTACGCCGGTGAGCACCGAGGCGATCACGCCGGCCCGGATCGGCCGACGAAGAGCGCGGCCTGCTCGGCCGGCGGTCACTGTCGCTCCCAGTCGACCACGTCGACCAGCCAACTCTTGTCCGCCATCACCAGCTCCAACCGGAGACGGCCGGTGTTGAGCGGTAGCAGCACCTCGACGAAGGTCTCGGTGCGCGACCGCACCGTCGGCGGGCCGGTCACCTCCTCGGCCGGCACCCCGCCGGGCTCGGCGCCGGCCAGCTTCTCGGTGAGCGCCGGCGTCGACATCGGCCGCAGCCCGGCCTGCCACTGGTCGGCTGTCATGCCGGGCCGGCCGATCCAGGCCGAGGCGAACCGGTCCGCGATCTGCTCGGGCGAACGGGCACCGGGTGGAGTGACCGGCGATGGGGGTGCCTCGGTGGCGATCAGACCATCGTCACCAGCTGTCGGGTCGACCGTGGTGATCGGCCGGTTCGGCCGGTTGCTCAACCCGTCCGTCGGGTCGTTCGGACCGGACACCAGGCGTGCCGCTCCGATCACCCCGAGGATGAGGACCGCGATCAGCGCGGCCAACCCCAGCCGGGATCGCAGTGCCCGGGTGAAGAGGAACTCCAGGGCCCGTCGCATCGCCGTCACCGAGCCTCGGAACGCACCCGCGGCCCGGTGCGATCCGGCGCACGTTCGGTGGAGCCCGGCCGATAGACCACGAACGACGGGTTCTCCGCCGGAACGTCCGGTTCGGTCCATGTCGCCGGTTGGCGGCGACGAGGCTGCGGCGGCACGGGACGGTCTCGACCGCCGGTCTCCCCGATCGGTGCATCGTCGGCGCGTTCGTGACCATCCGGTCGAACGTCGTCGGTGCGTCGGCTCCCTGCCGGGGTGGGCGTCGGCGTCGGGGCCGTGTCCTCCCGGCGGGCCTCCGGGCGCAGCCGGGTCTGCTCGGCGTCCGGTGACCGGCGGCGCCCGCCCACCGGTTCCGCCGTGCCCCCGGGCTCCACGACGTCGAGTCGCGCCGCGACCCGCATGTCACGGAAGAAGCGGCGGTGCCAGGAGCCGGCCGAACTGACCGCCTCGCTGCTGTCCTTACCGCCAAGCTGGGTGATCCGCCGGTACGGCCGTAGCAATAGCCAGCCGACCACTCCGCATAACCACACCAGGACCACCTGGAGCCATCCGGGGAGGGTGGGCGTACTCATGATCAGATCGACCGCGAACAGGTAGATCGCGGCCCCGGTGCCGAAGATGGCGATGTTGAAGATCGCGGCGACGACGGCGTTCGCCAGCCGTCGCAGGCCGGCGCTGGCCGGTCGGAGCAGCCCCACGGTGCCCAGGATGGGCGCCGCGATCACCGCCCACCTGAAGATGAGGAACCCCAGCAGGACCAGAAGCGACGCCGTCAGGTCGAACATGGCGAACAGCACCGAGGCCAGCACCGCGATGAACCCCGCCCCGACCCGGTCCATGTCCCGGACGCCCTGGAGGTACTCGTACGCCTCCGGGTCCTCGGCCTGGATCTGCTGGGCTACCCGCGCCCACTGCTGCTGCTTCGCCTTGATCGTCGCCTCCCGGGTGGCCGGGTTGGCGCGCATTGACTGGGCTTCGCCCCATGTCAGGGATCGCGCGTCGTACAGCGCCGGCCCGTACTTGCGAGCCGTCTCGCTGTCGGCCGACCCGAGGACGCCCCGGACCCAGTTTCGGTAGAGCATGGTCTCGGTAGCGGTGTCGCTCGCGCGAACGGCCGGCGTGCGCAGGTCTTTGCAGCGGTCCGGATCAATGCATCGCCCGGGGTCGGGCTCCTTCGCTTGCGGGCCTACCGCGTCGTGGACCACACCGAGGCTGGTGATTAGCGTGCCATCCGCGATGTTCGCCGACTTCACCGGCCAGGCGGCCAGCGCGGTGACCGCGACCATCACGAGGAGAGCCCAACCTGCGGTGGTCATCGCGTTGCTCATGTCCGACTGGCGGGAGCGCCAGAGTAGGTAGAGGCCCACCACGCACAGCGTGACGATCCCGAAGACGCTGAACACCTTCTCGTAGACGGACTTAGTCGCCTTCTCTACCAGCGGGTCCGCCCAGCCCCACATGGACCGGGGATCCCAGGCGCGCTCGCGCAACGCGTTCGATGCGCCGATGACAGCCGTGGCGACCATGAACTCCCCGTTGGCGATCGTCGTCGTGAACTTGTAATCCGGATGCAGGACGCTCGACGCGCAGCCGCCGTCAATGTCGTAAGTGTTGTAGCTGTAACCCGCGTATCCATAGAGGCTGTAGCGACCGGCTATGCCGTTCGCCGCCTCAGCCGGTGGTGCTGCGGCGAACCAGCCGGCCAGGCCGGAGTCGGGTGTGCCCGGGGTTGGCGCGTTGCGGCACTTGACCTCGTCCTCGCTGACCGCCTGGAGCTTCCCCACACAGGCCCGGAAGTCGGCCTGCCACTCGGCGGTGGTGCAGAGTTCGGCTCGGGCCTGGGTGACGGGTGGGGCGGCTGCGGCCGCTGCCGCGCCGAGGAACGGCCAACTGAGGGTGGCCCCTGCCAGGACACCGAGCGCGAGCAGGAACGATGCGATCCGAACCCGGGCCCCAGCCATGTCACGCCTCCAGATCGGGCAGGGAGATGCTCGGTAGGACTCCGGCCGCCGCGGCGATCGCGGCGGGCGTCGTGTCGAGGTGGTCCAGCAGGCCGTCGACGTACGAGACGTCGATCCGGACCTTCTGCACCCGGCCGTCGACGTCGCGCATCACGAACTCCCGGAAGCCGAGGCGGGAGGCCGAGTTGCTGTCGGCGGCGGAGAGCGAGGCCAGGGTGGCCTCGTACCCGTCGTTGACCGGTACCCGCAGCAGGCGGAGCGCCTCGGAGGCGATCTCGGCGTCTTCGGCGATCCGGCCGACGAAGACGGTGGAGACGAGGTTCTGCACGTCGAGGCCGAGGATGTCGCGGGGGTTCTGCGAGGCGACCAGCGCGGCGAGGTTCCACTTCCGGGAGTCGCGGGCGAGCCGGACCAGGAACGAACGCCCGGACCGCCAGCCTTCCATGAAGTGCGCCTCGTCGAGGCCGACCAGCTTGCGGGACGACATCGACCCGCCGTAGCAGCGGCGGACGGCGAGCCGGTGCGCGGTGTGCAGCATCGGCAGGGCGAGGGCCTCCTCGGCCGACCAGTACTCACGTTCAATCTTGAGGTCGGGCAGCCGGAGCCCGGCCATGGTGATCACGGTGAGCGCCGCGTCCGCGCCCAGCAGCCCTTCCGGTGGCCGGCCGAAGAACAGCATGGCGAGCGGCATCTCGGCGGTGTCCAGCAGGAGGTTCGCCAACTCCTTGCCGGCGTCGTCGTCGAGCCGCCCGAGGCAGCTCACCACGTCGTCCAACGTGGACGTCTCCTCGGCGGGTACCTGCCGGACGGCGTGCCGGAACAGAGTGGCGGTCGACGCCTCCCGGGCCACCTGCGGCGGCACGAGCATCATGCAGATGTCCTGGACCAGCATGCGGCGTTCGGCCCGCGCGTTGGAGACGGCGATCTCGAACTCACGGTCGCCGGAGGCCCCGCTGGCGAACTCGCTGCGCAGGGGCGTGGGGATGAGCGAGTAGGGCGCCAGGGTGCCGTGCTCGGAGCCGGTCAGGTTCAACACCCGGGAGTACGGGCGCAGCTCGGGCATGGCGCAGAGCCGGGCCAGCGGCCCGGACGGGTCGAGGAGGGTCACCTGCACACCCCGTCGGGCGGCGAGGTAGCCCAGCGCGCCGAGCAGGGTCGACTTGCCACCACCCGGCTCGGCCACGAACACCGCGAGCCCGGAGCGTTCGCGTACCTCCATGGGGAAGTGCAGGTCGAGGAAGACGGGGCGACGGCAGGTGCCGGCCGTACGTCCGATCAGGTCGCCTCGACGGTCGCCGACGGTGGAGGCGGCCTGGGGGAGCGCGGCGGCGAGCAGCGGGACGGGCATCCGGCGGACGTAGCCGGTGTTGGCGATCGGTTCGCCGGGGATGAACTCGCGGGCCAGCCAGTCCTGGTTCTTCGGGTGCTGCAGCGAGATGCGCAGCTCGCGGGAGTAGAGCTGGATGAGCCGGCGGGCCCGCTCCAGGCACTCCTCCCTGGTCCGGCCGCCTACGGCGATGCGGTGCCAGCCGTGTGCGCGCGCCGAGTCGACGGGCAGGCCGGTGGTCATCTCGTCGCCGATCACCAGCGCCCGCTTGGCGAGGCGTTCCAGCTCCGGGGGAGCGTCGATGCCGTGCTCGGCGTAGTCGAGCTGCTGGGAGCGGATCATGCGGAGCCGGTGCTCGAGGTTACGGAACGAGTCACCGGAGCCGAGGATGTCGACCCGGGTGGAGATCTCCATCGGCCAGGGCAGTCGTTCGTGGAAGTGCAGCCACGGCTCGTGCCGTTCCGGGATCTCCAGCGGTTCCATCCGGCCGACGGCGAGCACGGCCACGTGCCGCTCCTCGCCGGTCATCCGGTTGACCAGCTTGACCGTCGAGCCGTACGGGGTGCGGTAGCGCTCGACCTGTTCGGTCAGGGCGAGCAGGTCACCGCGTTCCCACTGCCCGTCGGTCACCGGCGAGAGCCGACCCGGGGGTGACATGCACAGCGCGACCGAGCGGTAGAGCAGCCATTCCAGCTCCTGTGCGGTGACCCGTCGGCCGCGCATGCCGAACGCGCCGAGCACCTCGTCGAACTGCTCCACGGTGCGACCCAGCTTGCGACGTTCGCCGTCGGCGGTGCCACGGCCGAAGGTGCGGAGCAACCGTTCGGTCATGGAGTCGCCGAGGGAGCGACGGGCGAAGGTGACGCCCAGGTAGGTCTGCCCCTCGGCGTGGTTGACCGCCATCAGGTGCCGCTGGACGGCGACCAGGTGGTCGGCCCAGCCGGTCGTGCCGGGCACGTCGGGCAGCGGCGCGGCCGTTTGGGTGTCGATGGTGCGTGCCCACTCGTCGGCCGGGAACGGCCGGGTGGTCCGGCGCAGGTGCAGCCGGAAACCGGCGAGGCCCGCGTACTGCTCGGAGATCGCCGACAGCAGCGCCTCGCGTTCGCCGTCGGGACGGAAGGCCCAGCGCACCTCGGGCAGCCAGTACCAGGCGGTCACCGTGTTGGGCGTGAAGGTCAGGTGGCCGGCGATCTCGGTGATGGCCAGCTCGACTGACGGGTCCCGGTCACCGAACTTGATTTTCGGGGCGCGGACCCGGACCGGCTTGATCGGCCGGTCCTGACGGTTCGCGGTCCGCTGGCGGGGCGTGGTGACCTCTTTGCCGGCGCCGGTGGGTCGCTCCGTCCGGGTGGGCCGGTGCGGCCCCCGTTCCAGGGCCGGCCGGTCGACCGGCGCGGTCGGCTGTTCTGCCGGGGCGCTCGGACGCTGCACCGGCGCCGCCGTCGGCCCGGCGGACGTGGTGCTGGACGTCCGGCTTGCCGGGCCGGTGGACGCCGGCGCGGGCGCGGCTGCCGCGGTCTGCTCGACCTCGGCCGTGGGCTGCGGCATCGGCCGTCGGTCGCCCGCCTGGTGTGGCAACCGGGGCTCGACGGTCGGACGGGTGTCGACCCGATGGCCACTGTTGGAGGGGTCGTCCGGTGTCCACGGTGGCTCCAGCTCGGGAGCCGGCCGGGGTGGTGTCGGCGCTTGCTGCGGGATCGCCGGCTGGCGTCGGCTGGCGGGAGCCGCGGTCACGGCCCGGGGGCCGGCGGCCCGCGCGCCACCGAACAGGTCCAGGAAGGGCGAGTCGATGTCGGCGTTGTCGCCGGCCGACACCGTGCTCGGCTCGGCGGGAGGCGTCCGACGGGTGACCGGCCGGGGCGCCTGGAACACGCCGACCGCGCCGTGACCGGGCGAGGTCACCAGTGCGGGATCGAGTGCGACGTCATCCTCGGTCTCGGGGTAGTCGAACGAATGCGCACGGTGACTGGCCGGCACGGCCGGGCGGCCGGCCGGGGAGCCCGGCGTGGAAGAGCGACTCATGCGACCGCCTCACCCGCGTGAAACAGACCGATCGACGTACCCCCGGTCATGCCAGCTCCTCCCGGATCCTGATCCGGCTGCCGACCAGGCGCGGGTCGCGCTGCTCGATCGCCGGCTCCCGGGTGCGTCGCCAGTCGGTCAGTGCGGTGCGGATGACCACCCGCGCCGGCCGATCTGGATCAACGTGCCGGAAGATGAACGACGTGGTCACGATGGCGAGCGCGATTTCCCAGGCCGGGAAGAGGTCGACCGTCAACGTGAACAGCCAGTGGATGAACATGTAGAGGGGGACGAGCAGGATGAAGAGCCCGTACTGGGCGTAGGGCAGGTGGACCGGAAGGGTGTAGCCGGGCGGCCCGAGGTAGACCAGGCGAGCCCGGTAGATGTCGTCGTCGGTGCGCAGCCGCATCTGGTGACCGCGCCTATTCGAAGATCAGGTCGATCAGGTAATCGCCGACGAAGAAGAGTGTTGCCGCGCCGGCGATGAAGGCCAGCCCGACGATGGCGATTGCCGAGCTCGTCAGGACCTTGGAAATTTCGCCCCGACTGGCGCGACCGATGAAGATGACGCCCAGGACCGCGAGCAGGATCGGCGCGATCTTGCTGGCGAAGAAGGTGACTACACCGCTGGTGTCGATCCCCTTCGGTGCCGGCTCCGCGAGCGGAGCCGAGGCCAGGGTGGAGAGCGCGTGGGCGACGCCGGACGACGCCGTCTCCATGAGCTCGAAGGCGATCACTGGAACCTCCCCATATCGCGGCCGGCGGAGCCGCGGCGGTGCAGTAGGCAAGCCTGGCGGGAAATCTGCTCACAGGGCGCAGCGATTTCGACCTGTGTTCGTTACTCACCACGGAGGGTGGCGAGCTTTGGGTGGTTTTTCCCCGCTTCGGCCCTCCCTCCAGGCTTCGCCATCTCCATGCTGGCCAATTCCAAAGCGTACGGGCCGCCCCGGATTGCGACAAGCCGCGAAGGGACTGCCTGTTGCTGCCCGGACGACCGATCGTACACCTGTTCCAATGCGCACGTCAGGGTTGGTCGACCCGGGTCGCCGAGCGCCGTCGTCACGACCGGTACCGTCTAGTCGTGACCGATCTGGTACGGGCTCCGGGCCCGGTGGTGATGGGCGTCCTCAACGTCACGCCGGACTCCTTCTCCGACGGCGGACGGTACGCCGACCTCGACGCGGCCGTCGGACACGGCGTCCGTCTGCGCGAGGCCGGGGCGGACCTGGTCGACATCGGCGGCGAGTCGACCCGCCCGGGCGCCGACCGGGTCGACGCGGCGACCGAGGCCGACCGCGTACTGCCGGTCATCCGCGAGCTGAGCGCCGCCGGGGTGCCGGTCAGCATCGACACCAGCCGCGCGCGGGTGGCCGAGGCGGCGCTGGACGCCGGCGCCGTGGTGGTCAACGACGTCTCCGGCGGACTGGCCGACCCCGACATGGCCCGCGTCGTGCGGGACGCCGGCTGCCCCTGGGTCCTCATGCACTGGCGTGGCCACTCCCGGCAGATGCGTGACCTGGCCAGCTACACCGATGTGGTGACCGACGTACGCGTGGAGCTCGGGCAGCGCGTCGACGCGGCGCTGGCCGCCGGGGTGGCCGCCGACCGCATCGTCGTCGACCCCGGCCTCGGTTTCGCCAAGACGGCCGCCCACAACTGGGAACTCAGCGCGCGCCTGCCGGAGCTGCTGGACCTCGGATACCCGCTGCTCTTCGGCGCCAGCCGCAAGTCCTACCTCGGTCGCCTGCTCGCCGCCGACGACGGCACACCGCGGCCAACCGCCCAACGCGAGGCCGCCACCGTGGCCACGAGCGTGCTGGCCGTCGCGGCCGGCGCCTGGGGCGTACGCGTGCACGACGTGCGGGCCACCGTGGACGCGCTCGCCGTGTGGACCGCCACCGGCAGCCCGCGCCTCACGCCCGCCCGGCAGTGGGCCGGCCAGTGAGAGGGAGACCGATGGGTGACCGGATCCAGCTGACCGGCCTGCGGGCCCACGGCCGGCACGGGGTGTACGACTTCGAGCGGGAGCAGGGGCAGGTTTTCGTGGTCGACGCCGTCCTCGAACTGGACCTCGGCCCGGCCGCCGCCAGCGACGACGTCACCGCCACGGTCCACTACGGCGAGCTGGCCGAGCGGCTGGTGGCGGTGGTGACCGGGGAACCGGTCAACCTGATCGAGACCCTGGCCGACCGGCTGCTCGCGGTCTGTCTGGCCGACGAGAGGGTCGTCACCGCGACGGTCACCGTGCACAAGCCGGAGGCGCCGGTGCCGCACACGTTCACCGACGTGGCCGTCACGATGACCCGGACGCGTACCCGATGACCCGGGCCGTGCTGTCGCTCGGCAGCAACCTCGGCGATCGCCTGGACCACCTCCGGACGGCCGTCGCGACGCTGGGTGACGCCGTGCTGGTGGTCTCCGGGGTGTACGAGACTCCACCGTGGGGAGACGCCGACCAGCCCGCGTACCTCAATGCCGTGGTGCTCGCCCAGGACGGGAGCGCGACCCCGCGCGACTGGCTGGCGCGGGCCCACGACGCGGAGCGCGCGGCCGGACGGGTCCGTGACCCGGGGCGGCGGTTCGGGCCGCGCACCCTCGACGTGGACGTGATCGCGGTGTGGGGCGACGACGACGAGCCGCTGCTCAGCGAGGAGGAGGAGCTGACCCTGCCGCACCCCCGCGCACACCTGCGCGCGTTCGTGCTGCGGCCGTGGATCGACATCCAACCGTACGGGCGGTTGCCCGGCCACGGCTGGCTGACCGACCTGCTCACCTCCGGTCCGGCCGCCGACGACGCGCTGGAACTGCGTCCCCGGCCGGAACTGACGTTAGAGTCGACGGCATGACCCAGTGGAGCCGGCCGGCATGAGTCAGGCGAAGTCCCCAGCGCCGGGCCCCGACGGGTCGCGGATGGGCCCCACCCGGATCTCGACGCTGGTCGTGGCGGCCCTGGCCGCGGCGGCGGTGGCCTGGCTGCTGATCAGCGCGCTCTACTACAGCGGCATCCCCCGCCTGCCGTGGCTGCCGGTGGTGACGCTGGCCGCGCTCGCGGTGCTGGAGGCGTACGCGGCCGTCAACACCCGCGGCCGCATCGACCGGAAGCCCGGTCGGGATCCGGTCAATCCGCTGCTGGTCGCCCGGTTCGTGGTGCTGGCCAAGGCGTCGGCGCTGGCCGGCTCCATCTTCGCCGGTTTCTACGCCGGGCTCAGCGGGTGGCTATTCGTGGAGACCACCCGCGCCGCCACCGAGGATCGGCCGGCCGCCGGAGGCGGGTTGCTGGCGTCGCTGGCGCTGGTGGGCGCCGCGCTGTGGTTGGAACGTTCCTGCCGCGTCCCGGAGCGCCCGGACGACGAGCACGAGCAGGACCAGCGCGAGAGCCGCCCCGGCCAGCGCTGAGCAGGGGGTTACGTCCGGCTCCCGCCGCGGGTACGGTGCCTCCGATCGGAGAGCAACGGCCGCCCCGGTCCGTCCGTGTGCCGGGACGGAAGCGGCCGGCCACTGGGGAGGCGGTGCCATGGGGTACGAAGACACGGGCCGGGAGCGGTCGGTCGACCCCACGCCCGCGGTTCCCGCCGCCGTCCTGGAGAACGTCTTCGACGATCCCACCCACGGCGAGCCGGGCCGCGACCGCGTCGGCGTGCACGTGTTCTGGGAGTTCCTGCTGCTGGCCGGTCTGGCTGCCCTGGGCTGGCTGCTCTGGCGGGCCGACCCGGACGCGCTGCGCGGTGCCGACCTGCGCACGTTGCTGGTCGACGCGGTCGGCCTGGGGCTGCTCGCTCTCGCCGCCGGGCTGAGTCTGCGCACCGCCGCCCCCAACCTGGCCATCGGGCCGGTGGCGGTCGCCGCCGCGCTGCACTACGCGGAGCAGGGCGACCGGGGCCTGGCCACGTCCGTGGGGTCGGCCGTCGTGGTCGCAGCGGTGGGTGGTCTCGTGCTGGCGCTCGCCGTGGTGGCACTGCAGGTGCCCGCGTGGGCGGCGAGCCTGGCCGGCGCCGCCGGCGTGGTGGTGTACATCGAACGCCGGTCTGCGCCGGTGCTGGTGCAGGGGGACTACGACCCGAGGCGTACGGCCGGCTACCTCTTCGCCGGGTTCGCCGCCGTCGCGGTCCTCGGCGGTCTGTTCGGCGCGATCCGCGCGATCCGCCGGTTGGTGGGCCGGTACCGGCCGGTCGCCGATCCGGCCCGACGCCGGGGCGCGCTGGCCGCCGTGGTCACCGCGCTGGCGCTCGTCGGCTCCACCGTGCTGGCCGCGCTCGCCGGGGTCCTGCTCGCCGCCAACCCTCCCGGCGTCGTCACGCCCACCTCCGGGCTGGACTGGACCGTGCTCGCCATCGGTGTGTCCCTGCTCGGCGGCACCAGCGCGTACGGCCGGCGCGGTGGCGTGTTCGGCACGGTGCTGGCGGTCGGCCTGGTCACCGTCTTCGAGGCGTACGCGCCGGAGCGCGACTGGTCGGTGAGCCGCTGGGCGGTGGGCGGGGTGGCGCTCGGTGTCGGGCTGTTGGCGACCCGACTGGTCGAGTCGTTCGGGCGGCCCCGGCCGGGTGTGGTGGAGAAGCCCGAGCCCGTCGGCGACGGCACGATCAGCTCGGGTTGGAGCGTGCCCCGACCCCAGTCGGCCGACAACTGGCCGCCGACGCTGCCGACGCCGCCCGCGCCGGAACCGGCCGACCCGTGGCGGGATCCCCGCTGGGAGGACGGCCCGCGGCGCTGGGATGTCGGCGACCGGTGAGCCGTGTGGCGTCCGCCGAGCCGGCGGTGATCTCGACCGTTAGGCTCGCCGCATGACCGACACACCAGCCGCCGCCCCCGGCGGAACCTCGTTCGAGGAACTCGACGCGCTGTCCACGGAGGAGCTGCGGGAGCGGGCGTTCGCCCTGGCCCGGGAGCGCCGCGACGTGGGCTTCTACTGGTCGGTGCTGCGCCACCTGCCGAACGCGGACGAGGCCACGGTGCTGGACGGCGCGCCGAACTCGATCGGCCCGACCATCGACGAGGCGAACGCGTTGTGGCGGGAGTTGACCGGGCACGGCTACGAGGAGTCGGCGCCGTTGCTGCGGGCCGCCTTCATCGACTACCTGTTGAAGCACTGAGCCGCCCGACGCAGCCCAGGTCCGCCCGGTCGGCCGGCAGGGGCTCGGGGCGGATCATGGGATTCGTCCGTACCGGCCCGGTCAGCG
The DNA here is from genome assembly GCF_049841635.1 of Micromonospora sp. DT44. Lineage (NCBI taxonomy): Bacteria > Bacillati > Actinomycetota > Actinomycetes > Micromonosporales > Micromonosporaceae > Micromonospora > Micromonospora sp. DT44. The sequence continues at coordinate 12,905 of NZ_JBNCKS010000061.1, forward strand.
GCTACGGGACGGCCGCCGGCACCGGCGCGCTCGCCGTCCTGCTGCTGGTCGGCATCTGTGGCAGCCCGGCGTACACCGGTTGGGCCGCCGCGACGTTGACCGACCCGGACTCGGCGGGCGGCTTCTACCTGCGCCTGCTCGCCTGGCCGGCCTGGCGACTGGACTCGGACGGGCAGGCCGGCGGCCTGTTCGCCGCCGACCTGCGGGCCGTCGCGCTGGTGCTCCTCGCGGTGGCACTGCTCTATCTGCTGCCCGCCGCGCAGGTGGCTCGGGTACCCGGGCCGGTCAGCCAGTTCTTCTCCGGCTGGGCCGCGTACGTGCTGGCCGGCGGGCTCGCCGCCGTGCTGGCGGCGCTCCTCGGCCCGGACCCGTCGCTGCTGAAGGCGCTGCAGGACGCGAGCAGCGGCGCCGGCTACGGATTCCTCACCGGCTGGATCGTCGGCACCGCGAGTCTCGGCGGCCGGGCCTAGCCGCCAGCCCAGCGGGACCGGGCGCAGCCGGCCAGCCCAGCAGGACCGGGCCCAGCCGGCCAGGCCAGCGGACCGGGCCCAGCCGGCCGGGCCGAGCGGACTAAGCCAGGGCCGCGTAGGCCGGGCGCTAGCGGCCCAGGCCGAGCAGGCTCTGGCGGCTGAGCGCGCCCACCGGGCGGCCGTCGTCGGTCACCAGGAGCCGGTCCTGTCCCGACGTCAGCAGTGCCGCCAGGGCGTCGTACGCCGTGCCGTCGAGCCCCACGGTGGGCAGGTCGGCGGGGGCATCGCCGGGCACGGGCTCCAGGGACTCCCGGTCGAGCGGGGTGACCGCCAACCGGCGGATGCCCCGGTCGGCGCCGACGAACTCACGGACGAACGCGGTGGCGGGGGCGCCGAGCAGCGCGGCCGGCGTGTCGTACTGCTCGAGATGCCCGCCCTCGGACAGCACCGCGATCCGGTCGCCGAGCCGGACGGCCTCGTCGAGGTCGTGGGTGACCAGGACGATCGTCTTGCGGACCTCGGCCTGGAGGCGGAGGAACTCCTCCTGGAGGCGGGCCCGGACGATCGGGTCCACGGCCGAGAACGGCTCGTCCATCAGCAGCACCACCGGGTCGGCGGCGAGCGCCCGGGCCACGCCGACCCGCTGCCGCTGACCGCCCGACAGCTCGTGCGGATAGCGGCGGCCGAACTGGCTCGGGTCCAGTCCCACCAGGTCGAGCAGCTCGTCGACCCGGGCGCGGGTCCGCTGGCGGGACCAGCCGAGCAGGCCCGGGACGGTGGCCACGTTGGCCCGGACCGTCTGGTGGGGGAAGAGGCCGACGTTCTGGATCACGTAGCCGATCCGGCGGCGTAGCCGCACCGGGTCGGCGTCCGTGACGTCCTCGTCACCGAGCATGATCCGACCGGCCGTCGGCTCGATCAAGCGGTTGATCATGCGGAGCACGGTCGACTTGCCGCAGCCGGACGGGCCGATCAGCACCACCAACTCGCCGGCCCTGACGTCCAGGCTCAGCTCCCGGACGGCCTCGGTGCCGTTCGGATAGCGCTTCTGGATGCCCTGCAGGGAGATCGACGCCGCGCGAGGGGATTCGGCTGCGCCGGGGACCTCCGGGGTAACGTCCACGTATGTCCTTCCGCCTGAGCTACCGGGCCGACCCGGGTAACCCCTGGTTCTCCTGGCAGTACGTGCGGGACAACTCTGACACGATCCTCGCCGCCGTGCGCGAACACGCCTCCCTCACCGGGCGCGCGGTGCTGATCGCGGTGCTCATCGCCCTGCCGTTGTCCGTGCTCGCGTACTGGTTCCGCCCGTTGGCCGGCCCGATCCTCGGCGTCACCGGAGTGATCTACACCATTCCGTCGCTGGCGTTGTTCGCCTTCATCGCGCCGTACCTGGGGACCGGCGCCACCACCGTACTGGTCGGGTTGGTCCTGTACGCGCTGCTGCTGATCGTCCGCAACGTGGTGGCGGGGCTCAACCAGGTGCCGCCGGAGGTCGGCGAGGCCGCCGAGGGTATGGGCTACGGCCGGTGGCGGCGGTTGTTCCGGATCGACCTTCCGCTGGCCATTCCCGGGATCCTCACCGGGCTGCGGCTGGCCACCGTGTCGACCGTCGCGCTGGTCACGGTCGGGGTGCTGGTGGGGCACGGCGGCCTCGGGCAACTGATCTTCGCGGGCTTCCAGAACAACCTCTACAAGGCCGAGATCATGACCGGGACGGTGCTCTGCGTGGCGCTGGCGGTGCTGCTGGACCTGCTGCTGGTGCTCGTGGGCCGGCTGGTCACTCCCTGGTCCGCCCGGGGCGTCCGGTGAGCGCCGCCGCGAACCCCCTGCAGCAGGGGGTGCTCTGGCTCAACGACCCGCTGAACTGGACCAACCCCGGCGGCATTCTGGACCGCCTCGGCGAGCACCTGACGATCTCCGCCCTGGCGGTGGCCCTCGGCTGTCTGGTGGCCTGGCCGGTCGGGCTCTGGCTCGGGCACGCCGGTCGGGGCGGCGGCCTGGTGGTGCTCGTGTCCAACGCCACCCTCGCCATCCCCACCCTGGCGCTGCTGACCATCCTGCCGCTGACGTTCCTCGGCTTCGGACGTACGCCGGTGGTGGTGGCGCTCGCCGTCTTCGCCGTACCGCCGCTGTTGGCCAACGCCTACACCGGCGTGCGCCAGGTGGACCCGGAGGCGCGCGACGCGGCCCGGGGGATGGGCCTGTCCGGCGGGCAGTTGCTACGGCGGGTGGAGCTGCCGTTGGCGGTGCCGTACCTGGCCGCCGGCTTCCGGACCGCGGCCGTGCAGGTCATCGCCACGGCGGCGCTGGCCTCGTTCGTCAACGGCGGCGGGCTCGGCGAGATCATCCGCACCGGGTTCGGTCTGAGCATCGCCGTCGGCGGTGGGCAGATCGTGGCCGGCGGTGTGCTGGTGGCCGGGCTGGCGTTGCTGGCCGAGCTGCTGCTCGGGATCGTCGAACGCATGGTCACCCCGCGTCCACTGCGCCGGGGCCGGCAGCGCGCGGGCCGTCCGCGACCCGCCGACGCCACCGGCCGTGCCTGAGCGGTCACCCGGGCGTGCTCCGTCCGGGTGAGTGGACGCCGAAGCGGCGACCAGCGGCGGGCCGGTCGGTGACGATGCGGTGACGAAGCCCATCCCGAGTTGTCGGTCGGTCGCGGACCATGTTGGGTGGGAATTGCGGGCGGCCGACAACGAGGATCGCCCGTCGGACACGCGGCCGGCCCGGGACGGGTCGCGCCGGGACACGGAAGGCGGGCGGCACATATGCGCGCACGTACACGTCTCGCGATCGGCGCCGTCGGCGTCGTGGCCGGGGCAACACTTCTCACCGGGTGTGGCGACGCCGGCTCGTCCGGCACCGACGCTCCCCAGACCAGCGCCTCGGGCGCCGGATGCGCACCGGTCGCCGGCAAGCAGCTCATCGCGCTGACCGACGACAAGAAGCTCCAGAACGCCGACAACGTCATCCCGGCGATCAACAGCAAGGTGGCCAACCCGCAGCTGATCGCCGCGCTCGACAAGGTCTCCGCGACGCTCGACACGCCGAAGCTGGTCCAGCTCAACAAGGCGGTCGACGTCGACCGCAAGACCCCCAAGGTCGCGGCCGAGGAGTTCGCCAGCGCCAACAACCTCACCGCGGGCATCGCCAAGGGCCCGGGTGGCGAGATCGTGGTCGGCGCCGCCAACTTCAGCGAGAGCCAGATCCTGGGCGAGCTGTACCGCATCGCGCTCACCGGCGCCGGCTACCAGGTCAAGGTGCAGCAGATCGGCAACCGGGAGCTGTACGAGCCGGCGTTGGAGAAGGGCGAGGTCCAGGTCGTCCCGGAGTACGCGTCGACAATGGCCGAGTTCCTCAACACCAAGGCCAACGGCCAGAACCCCAAGCCGGTCTCCTCGCCCGACATCAACACCACGGTGACCGCTCTCAAGGCCGAGGGCGACAAGGTGGGCATCACCTTCGGTGCCCCGGCCGCCGCGCAGGACCAGAACGCCTTCGCGGTGACCCAGGAGTTCGCCGACAAGTACGGCGTACGGACCCTCTCCGAGCTGGCCGCGAAGTGCTCCGGCAGCGCCACCGTGCTGGGCGGCCCGCCGGAGTGCCAGCAGCGCCCGTTCTGCAAGCCGGGCCTGGAGAAGACCTACGGTCTGTCGGTGGGCTCGTTCTCCTCCCTGGACCAGGGTGGACCGCTGACCAAGAACGGTCTGCGTGAGGGCAAGATCAGTGTGGGTTTGGTCTTCTCCTCGGACAGTGCGTTCGCCACGAGCTGACGCTCTGCTACGGCGTGTGACGGACGCCCCCGCCCCCGAAAGGGCGGGGGCGTTCGTGCGTCCGGGAACCGTTCCCTCCGCTACGGATCGTCGGTAGGCTGCTCTTCTATGCCAGCCCCGGTCACCTCCGACGCCCGGCGTCAACCGCTCCTGCTGACGGTGCTCTTCTGGGGCGGCGTCGCGCTGGCGCCCGTCGCGGCGTTGATTCTCCTGGTGGCTGACGGTAACGGTCCGCTGCGTCTCGCGGCGGTGCTCGCCATCGTGGCGGTGGTGCTGATCGGTCTCTCCATCGCGCTGCGCCCCGACGGGGACGGCGCATCGGCGCGGGCCGACGAGCTGCTGGAGGAGATCGAGGAGTTGCGCCGGGAGTTGCGCGCCGAGATCGTGGCCGCCGCGCAGCGCGGTAACCAGGCGCTCGACCAGGCGCAGCGCGCCCAGGAGGGGATCGCCGCGGTCCGTCGCCGCCTCGACGCCACCGGTGCGGCCCTCGCTGGCGCCGCCCCGGCCACCGAGCCGGCGGCGGCCAGCCGGGCCCGCGTGCCGTCCGTCGAACCGGTGAACGACACTCCACCCGCCCGCAGCCGGGTACCGGTGCCCGGCGACATCCCGGCCGCCCGGGTGCGGGTGCCGGCTCCGGGCGAGGCCGCCGGTCGGGTTCCGGGACCGGCCACGGGCGAGGACGCCCCTCGGGCGCGGGTGCCGGCACCGGACGAGGCGGCCGGTCGCTGGGGACGCGACGACCGTGCCGACGCCGAACCGGCGTACCGCCACCGCGCCGCGGACGCTCCCGAGCCCACCGCCGGCAGCGTGTACGGTGCCGCTGGGCGCCCGCCGGAGCACGACCGGGCGCGGGAGTACAACCCGCCGCGCGAGTACGACCGCCCGCGTGAGCACGAGCGCCCGGAGTCGACGCACCGGCCGGTCGGCGTGGTCCGGCACACCGAGACCGTGCACGTCACGACCCGGCACACCGTTGTCGACGGCGGTCCCGCCGAGTCGGGTGGGCGCTACGGCGCTGGGTACGGTGGCCAGTGGACCCCGCCGGCCCAGGAATGGACCCGGGGCGGCGGCGCCCAGGGGCGTGCCCGTTCCTGGGACGACGCGCAGGAGCCCCGGTCCGCGTACGCCGACGACGACCGCGAGCGCCGCGCCGACGACCGGTCCTGGGGTACGCAGCAGGCCTCTCGGGGGGAGTCGGCCCCGCTGGGCCCCCGCGACGGTTCGGGTTGGGGTGGGCCCGAGCGTGGCGACGAGGAGCCCCGCAGGACGGGTCGCGGCGACGAGCCGGAGTGGACCGACCAGCGCGACGCGTACGCGCCGGCCGACGAGTCCGCGTGGGACGGTCGTTCGCAGCGCCGTAGCTGGTCGGAGCAGGCCGAGCCGGAGCGCGCCGGTGCCCCGCAGCCCGGTCCCGCCCTGCGTGCGGACGACACCGGCGAGTACTGGTCCCAGCTTCGGGCCGGCGACCGGTGGGCGGCTGTCCGCGACGACGACAACGGCCGTGAGCTGCACGTCGGGGAACGCCGGGCCGAGGTGCACGCCGACGCCACCGGCACCGAGTACCGAATGGCGGACCGTTGGGCGTCCGTCCGCCACGAGGACCCGCGCCGTCACGAGGACCCGCGCCGTCACGAGGACCCGCGCCGTCACGAGGACCCGCGCCGTCACGAGGACGCCCGCCACGAGGACGCCCGCTGGCAGGAGGATCCGCGCCGGCAGGACGAACGTCGGCCGGCGTTGCCGGTCGGTGGCGTGGCCGTACCGGACGAGTGGCGTCCGCCGCGTCAGCGCGGCCACGAGCCGGAACCCGCCCCCGAGCGGGGTGGCCGCCGCCGGGTCGAGGAACGGTACGGCTACCCGCCGAAGGACGACGCGCCCCGCGCCGGCGGTGCCCCGATCACCGACCGCTGGCGCTGATCCCGGTCACTTGTCGATGTCGCCGACCACGAAGAACATCGAGCCGAGGATGGCGATCAGGTCCGGTACGAGGCAGCCGGGCAGCAGGGTGGCCAACGCCTGCACGTTCGCGTACGACGCGGTGCGCAGCTTCAACCGCCACGGCGTCTTCTCACCCCGGGACACCAGGTAGTAGCCGTTGATGCCGAGCGGGTTCTCCGTCCAGGCGTACGTGTGGCCCTCCGGCGCCTTGAGCACCTTCGGCAGGCGGGTGTTGATCGGCCCGGTGAGCCGGTCCACCCGGTCCAGGCACTGCTCGGCGAGGTCCAGCGACGCGTACACCTGGTCGAGCAGGACCTCGAAGCGGGCGTGGCAGTCCCCGGCGGTCTTGGTGACCACCGGAACGTCCAGTTCGTCGTACGCCAGGTAGGGGTCGTCGCGGCGCAGGTCCAGGTCGAGGCCGGAGGCGCGGGCCACCGGCCCGGACGCGCCGAACGCGGCGGCGTCGGCGGCGGACAGCACGCCCACTCCGACGGTACGGGCCAGGAAGATCTCGTTGCGTCGGATCAGGTGGTCCAGGTCGGGCAGTCGCCGACGGACCTCGCCGATGGCCGCACGTGCCCGTCCCGTCCAGCCGTACGGCACCTCTTCCTTGAGGCCGCCCACCCGGTTGAACATGTAGTGGATCCGGCCCCCGGAGACCTCCTCCATCACCGCCTGGATGGTCTCCCGTTCCCGGAACGCGTAGAAGACCGGTGTGATCGCGCCGATCTCCAGCGGGTACGAGCCGAGGAACATCAGGTGGTTCAGCACCCGGTTCAGCTCCGCGAGAGCCATCCGCAGCCAGGTCGCCCGCTCGGGCACCTCCATGCCCATCAGGCGTTCCACGGCGAGCACCACGCCCAGCTCGTTGGAGAACGCCGACAGCCAGTCGTGCCGGTTGGCCAGCACGATGATCTGCCGGTAGTCGCGTACCTCGAAGAGCTTCTCCGCGCCCCGGTGCATGTAGCCGACGATCGGTTCGCAGGCGATCACCCGTTCGCCGTCGAGCACGAGCTTCAGTCGCAGCACGCCGTGCGTCGACGGGTGCTGCGGGCCGATGTTGAGCACCATGTCGGTGCCGAGCTGCTGATCGCCGGTGCCGGCGACCAGCCCGGCCCCGGTGCCGACGGTCAGTTCACGGAGGTCCCCGGCGTCGGTGCTCATGCCCGTCATCGTGCCACGGCCGGCGGTAGCCCGATGCCGACCGGTTGGCGCAGCCACCAGTGCCCGCCGAGCCCGGCCGGATCGGTCAGCTCGGCCACCGCCGACGCGGCGGCCAGCGCCCGCACGTAGCCGGCCGGGTCGGTGCCGGCCAGGCTGAGCGGCGGTCGACCGCCGTCGGCCCCGAGCGCCCGCAGCGCCTCGGTCTGCAAGCTCAGGGAGTACGCGCACCGGGCGACCGCTGCGCCGGCGGAGGCGACCGAGTCCATGGCCACGTGCGCGGTGACATCGCTCGACCCGTCCGGCACCGGAGGCACCTGCCGCCCACCCCGGTAACCCGTCAACGTCCCGTCCACCGGCCGCCCGTCCCGCAGGTGCCCATAGTCGACCGCCACCGCCAACCCTCGCTCGACCTTCTGGACCGCGTTGGCCCAGGCATCGTCCCTCGGCCTTCCTATCTCTGCGTGGTTGCCGTGGGGGTTCGGGTGGTCGCGGTGGGGGGTCTTCGGGCAGCCCGGCCGGCTCTGGGCGGTCAGGCTTGATCCCTGCGCCGGCCGGGCTGCCCGGAGACCCGACCCGCTTGCGCTCGTCGCATCCGGCGAGGTTCGACCACCGGTCACGGCACGGTCCGCACTGCGAGGGCCAGCGGGACCGGGCCACCAGGTGGTCAGCCAACCAAGGTCAGCATCGTCGACCAATTCCCCGACCGTCTCCACACCGGTCGAGGGTTCGACTAGCACATACCGCCAACCATCGGTGGTCTTCACCGCCACATCCAACGGCACGTTGTCCAGCCACTCGGTCGCCAGCAGCAGTCCGGTGATGCCGTCGGGGATCTCGGCAGTCCAGTGGATCTCCCTGGGCAGGTTCTCCGGCCGGTCGGCGTACTCGACTGCGGTGAAGCGGACTCGCTCCGCGAGCGACGGACGATCGGCGACCGCCGCGGTGGAGTCGGGCGACTGACGGACGGCGGCCGCAGGAGTCAGGGTTTCCGGGGAGCCCGCCCACGCAGGGCTCAAGCCTGACCGCCCGGAGTGGGCGGGCTCCCCGGAAACCCCGACAGTGAGTCCGGCGGAGTCGGCAGGCTCCCCGGAAACCCCGACCGCAACCCCGGCGGCGTCGGTGGACGCGACAAGGCGGCGCAGGGCGAGGAGCAGCTCCCCCCGCCCAGCCCCGACGTCGACCACGTCCAGCCGTGGTGGATGGCCGAGGGCTGCGTCGACCTGCGCGAGGAGGCGCAGCAGCGCGGAGGCGAAGGCGGGAGAGGCGTGCACGCTGGTCCGGAAGTGGCCGGCCGGTCCGGTGCCGGCCACGAAGAAGCCGTCCGGCCCGTAGAGGGCCTGGCTCATCGCGTCCCGCCACGGGATCGGCATCAGCGGGTGCGGAGTGCGGAGGGCATCACCGTGCCGACCCTACGGCCACCGGTCCGGTGCCGGCTTCCGATCCTCGTCGCGCGGCCTGGCGGGTTCAGGCCCGGAAGTAGTGCCCCTCGTCGAGGTCGGCGATCAGGCCGGGGTGGGTGGGGGTCCAGCCAAGCAGGTCGCGGGTGATGGTGGACGAGGTCGGGTTGTCCATCTGCGCGAATCGCTCAAGGAAGCCGAAGTACTCGCCCGCCTCGTCGGTGCCGATGCTCCGGACCGGGATGTCGAGGTTGCGGCCGATCGTCTCGGCGAGCTGCCGGAAGGAGACTCCTTCATCGGCGGTGCCGTGCAGGTGTACGCCGGCCGGCGCCTTCTCGAGGGCGAGTCGGTACAGCACGGCCGCGTCCAGCGTGTGGACGGCCGGCCACCGGTTGGCCCCGTCGCCGACGTACGCGGCGTACCCGTGCTGTCGGGCGCTCGCGATGATGGCGGCGATGAATCCGTACCGGTCGAGTGAGCTGTGCACCGTCGGCGCGAGTCGGACGACACTGGAGCGCACTCCACGGGAGGCGAGGCCGACCACGAAGTTCTCCGCGTCGATCCGGTAGCCGCCGCCCGGGAAGGTGTCCCGTTCGGTGCCGGGGCGACCGACGATGCCGCCCATGACCAGCATCGCGGTGCCACCCGTGCCGACCAAGGGCTTGCCGGAGTCGGCCAGGCCGTCGGCGAGTGCCGTGAGGGCGTCCAGGTCGACCGAGGCCGCGCCGGCGAGGTCGCCGTTGAGCATGAGGTCGTGGCGGAACGCCAGGTGGATCACTCCGTCGGAGGCGGCCGCCTCGTCGCGGAGCAGGTCGAGGTCGGACAGGTCGCCCCGGCGGGCCTCGCCACCGAGCTTCTCGATGGCGGCGGCGGAGGTGTCCGAGCGGGCCAGGCCGACGACGTCGTGCCCGGCGGAGAGCAGTTCCGGCACAACCGCCGAGCCGAGGTGACCGGAGGCGCCGGTGACGAATACGCGCATGGTGTGCCCTTCGTGAATGCCGATGTCACATTGCGACATCACGGTACCGCGCCTGATGTCATCGTGCGACATCAGCAAGCGCAGCAATGTCGCAATGTGACATCGGATACTATCGGGGCATGGCTCGCTGGCAACCCGACGCGCGTGGCCGCCTGGAGGCGGCCGCCTTCGAGCTGTTCCGGGAGCGCGGCTTCGACCAGACCACCGTCGCCGACATCGCCGAGCGGGCCGGTCTCGACAAGCGCACCTTCTACCGACTCTTCGGCGACAAACGCGAGGCCCTGTTCAGCGGCAGCGGGCACCTGGAAGAGGTGCTGGTCAAGGCGGTGGCAGAGCTGGACGCCGGGCCGTTCGACGCGGTGGTGGCGGCCTTCGGTCGGGTGGCCGAGGAGGTCTTCGCCGACCGCCTGGAACTCGTCCGGGCCCGACAGGCCATCATCGAGAGCAGTCCGGAGCTGCGGGAGCGCGAACTGCGCAAGACGGATTCGCTGGCGGCCTCGGTCGCCGCGGCCCTCCGCGCCAAGGGTTTCGCCGAGACCACGGCCACCCTGGCCACCGAGTCGGGTGCCATGGTCTTCCGGGTCGCGTACGCCCGCTGGATCGCGCCCGGCAGCGACGCTTCGCTCAGCGACCTGATCGCCGAGGTGGCCGCCGAGCTGCGCGCGATCACGTCACCCTCGGGCTCGGATCAGCGGATCTTGGACGCTTTCCGTTAGCTGCTAACGGAAACTGTCCTCGATCTGCACGCCGTGCCGGAGTGGTGAAGGTTTTCACACATGCTTGTCCCGGTTCGGCGAGCCGGGCGCATACTTGCGATCGACCGGTACCCCTTCTCGAGGACTGGATCGTCGTCATGAGCGCACCGTTGCGCCCGCGTCCGGCCGCCCCCCACGGGCCTGCCGGGTCGTGGGATCGCGCCGACACCGGCGCCCGCGCCACCTCCCGCCCACTCACCGTCGGTGTCGTCGGCGCGGGCCGCGTCGGGGCCGTGCTGGGCGCGGCGCTCGCCGCCGCCGGGCACCACGTGACCGCCGTCGCCGGTGAATCCGGGGCCAGTCGCGCCCGCCTTGCGCTCCTGCTGCCCGACGTGCCCCGCCGCCCGGCCACCTCCGTCGCCCGCGCCGCCACCGACCTGCTGGTGATCGCCGTGCCGGACGACGCGCTGGCCGACGTGGTCGCCGATCTCGCCCGGCGTGGCGCCCTGCACCCGGGTCAGGTGGTCGCGCACACCTCCGGAGCGCACGGTCTGGGCGTGCTGGCGCCGGCCGCCGCGCTCGGCGTCCGGCCGCTGGCCCTGCATCCCGCCATGACCTTCACCGGTACGCCGGACGACCTGGCCCGCCTCGACGGGATCTCGTACGGGGTCACGGCCCCGGCTGACCTGCGCCCGCTGGCCGCCCGGCTCGTCACCGACCTGGGCGGCGTCCCCGAGTGGGTGGCCGAGGCGGACCGCCCGCTGTACCACGCCGCGCTCGCGCACGGTGCGAACCACCTGGTGACCCTGGTGAACGAGGCGACCGACCGGCTGCGTGACGCCGGAGTGGCCCGTCCGGAGAAGGTGCTCGCCCCGCTGCTGCGGGCCGCTCTGGAGAACGCGCTACGCCTCGGCGACGACGCGCTGACCGGTCCGGTGTCCCGGGGCGACGCGGGCACGGTCGAGCGGCACCTGGCCCGGCTGACCGCCACCGCGCCGGAGTCGGTCCCCGCCTACCTGGCGCTGGCCCGGCGTACGGCCGACCGGGCGATCGCCGCCGGCCGGCTACGACCGGTGGACGCGCAGTCGCTGCTCGGGGTGCTCGCCGGGACGGATCGGGAGGTGGCGGCATGACGCAGGTGGTGCACACCCGTGCCGAGCTGGACGAGGCCCGGGGCGCGCTGAAGGGCGCCGTCGGCGTGGTGATGACCATGGGTGCCCTGCACGAGGGGCACGAGACGCTGCTGCGCGCGGCCCGGGAACAGGCCGACCACGTCCTGGTGACGATCTTCGTGAACCCGTTGCAGTTCGGGCCGAACGAGGACTTCGACCGCTACCCGCGCACGCTCGACGCCGACCTGGAGGTGTGCCGGCGGGCCGGCGCCGACCTGGTCTTCGCCCCCTCGGTGGCGGACATGTATCCGGACGGCCAGCCCCGGGTGCGTCTGGACCCGGGCCCGCTCGGCGCCGAGTTGGAGGGCGCGAGCCGTCCCGGCTTCTTCCACGGCGTCCTCACGGTGGTCCTGAAGCTGCTCCAGCTCACGCGCCCCCACCTGGCGTTCTTCGGCGAGAAGGACTACCAGCAGCTCACCCTGGTCCGGCGGATGACCCGGGACCTGGACGTCCCGGTCGAGGTGATCGGCGTACCGACGGTCCGGGAGCCGGACGGGCTGGCGCTGTCCAGCCGCAACCGCTACCTGAGCGAGCCCGAGCGTGCGGCGGCGCTCAGCCTCTCCGCCGCGCTGCGGGCGGGTGCCCGGGCCGCCGACGAGGGCCTGGACGCGGGCGAGGTGCTGACCGCCGCGCACGCCGCGTTCGGCGCCGGTACGCCCGGGGCCCAGCTCGACTATCTGGTGCTCACCGATCCCGAGCTGGAGCCCGGGCCGGTGTCCGGGCCGGCCCGCCTGGTGATCGCCGCCTGGGTGGGCACCACCCGGTTGATCGACAACGCGGCGATCCATCTCGCTCCTCGTCCCTGACCTCGGCCGTACCCCCACCACCCTTTCCGAAAGGCCAGTCCGATGCTGCGGACCATGCTCAAGTCGAAGATCCACCGCGCCACGGTGACCCAGGCCGACCTGCACTACGTCGGTTCGGTGACGGTGGACGAGGACCTGCTCGACGCCGCCGACCTGCTCCCCGGCGAGCAGGTCGCGATCGTGGACATCACGAACGGCGCACGACTGGAGACGTACGTCATCCCGGGTGTGCGGGGCAGCGGCGTGATCGGCATCAACGGTGCCGCCGCGCACCTCGTACACCCCGGTGACCTGGTCATCCTGATCTCGTACGCGCAGATGGACGACGCCGAGGCCCGGTCGTACCGGCCGCGGGTGGTGCACGTGGACGCCGACAACCGGGTGGTCGAGCTGGGCACCGATCCGGCGACGGCAGCGCCGGGCACGGCCGGTGCCCCGGTACCCAACCCGCTCGCGCTGTCCGGAGTCTGATCTCGCGCGCGGAGATTCCGGTCTGTCACCGGAAGGTCATTTCCGGTTACCCTGGGCACGCTGGCGGAAGCCGGTAGGTGGCTGGGGGAGGCCGCGATGTGCCGTGCCACGACGACCCTGTTCGCCACTGCCGTCACGGCAGTGTTGCTGGTGGGCTGTGCCACCTCCGGTGGTCTCGACGGCGACCTGACCGACGACTGGGCGGCGTTGCCGCCGGCCACGGCGTTCACGCCGGCGGTCGGGGTGTGCCAGGCCGCCGACTTCGTCGAGGTGGTCACGCTGGCCGCCTACCAGCCGATCGACTGCGCCGGCCCGCACCGGGTGGAGACCGTGCACGTGGGGGCGTTCCCCACCGAACGGCCCGCCGCGCCGGCCACCGGCTCGGTGGAGTTGCGCGGCGCGTTCGCCGAGTGCGACACCCGGGCCTCCGCGTACGTGGGCGACGACTGGCGGGCCGGGCGTCTGCGGCTGTCGGTGGCGCTGCCCTCCGGGCCGGGTTGGACGGCCGGCGCCCGCTGGTACCGGTGCGACCTCACCGAGTTGAACACGGTCGAGACGGCGGCCACGGTGGTGGTTCGCTCGGGCAGCCTGCGGAACGCGTTGAAGGGGACCAGCGGGCTGCGGTTGGGCTGTCAGCAGACCCGTGGCGGGGCGGGCCGGGACGTGCTGACGCTGGTCCCGGTGGAGTGCGCTGGCCGCCACGACGCCGAGTTCGTCGGGGTGTGGCGCGCGCCGGACAAGCCGTACCCGGCCAAGAACGCCGACTGGGCGCCCCTCTACACCGGCTGCCGCAGCGTCCTCGGGCGTTACGTGGGCGTGCCGGACGACTCCGACCTGCGGTTCCGCAGCGGGGTGGTGGTGCGTCCGCCCGGCGCGGGGCGCTGGCGCGTCGGTGACCGGGGGGTCCGCTGTTACCTGTGGTTGAGCGACCGTACGGTCACCGCGTCGTTGAAGGGCGCGGGTCCGGCCGGCCTGCCGGTGCGGACGAAGTGAGCGGCGCGGCGCGGTCCCGACCGGACGGGGTTGCCCAAACCACTCGTTGAGCCCCCGCCGCCCCGGGCGAGGATCGTTCGGGTTGACTGGTGGGATGGACCTTCCGACCGTCGACCTGCCGGCCCTGCCCAGACTGCTGGCCGCGCCCGAGCCCGGCTGGGTGGAGACCACCGACGTGATCGTGGTCGGGTCCGGGGTGGCGGGGCTGACCGCCGCGCTGCACCTGCGGGAGGCGGGCCTGCACGTCACCGTCGTTACCAAGGTCAATATCGATGACGGCTCGACCCGGTGGGCGCAGGGCGGCATCGCGGCGGTGCTCGACCCGGCGGACACGTCGGAGGCGCACGCGCGGGACACCGAGATCGCCGGTGTGGGGCTCTGCGACCCAACGGCCGTACGGGTCCTCGTCGAGGAGGGGCCGACCCGGCTGCGGGAGCTGATGCGGATCGGCGCCGAGTTCGACCGTCATCCGGACGGCTCGTTGATGTTGACCCGCGAGGGTGGGCACCGGGCGGACCGGATCGTGCACGCGGGCGGCGACGCGACGGGCGCGGAGGTGCAGCGGGCCCTGCACGCCGCGGTGCAACGCGACCCGTGGATCCGGCTGGTCGAGCACGCTCTCGTGCTGGACCTGCTGCGCGCGCCCGGCGACGGCCCGGACGGCCTCGGCCCGGCCTGCGGGATCACCCTGCACGTGCTCGGTGAGGGCAGCGAGGACGGCGTGGGCGCGTTGCTCGCCCGGGCGGTGGTGCTGGCCACCGGCGGGATGGGGCAGGTCTTCGCGGCCACCACCAACCCGGCGGTCTCCACGGGCGACGGGGTGGCGCTGGCGCTGCGGGCCGGCGCGGCGGTGACCGACGTCGAGTTCGTGCAGTTCCATCCGACCGCGCTGATCACCCCCTCCGGCGTCGGGGTGCCCGGTGCCGGGCACGCGCAGCAGCCGCTCGTCAGCGAGGCGCTGCGCGGCGAGGGCGCGTACCTGGTGGACGGCGACGGCAAGCGGTTCATGGTGGGCCAGCACGAGCTGGCCGAGCTGGCCCCCCGGGACGTGGTGGCCAAGGGCATCCACCGTGTGCTGCTGGCCACCGGCGCCGACCATGTCTTCCTCGACGCCCGGCACCTGGGCGGCGACTTCCTGGCCGCGCGCTTCCCGACCATCGTGGCGTCCTGCCTGGCGATCGGCGTGGACCCGGCCACCGACCTCATCCCGGTCGCTCCGGCCGCCCACTACGCCTCCGGCGGGGTCCGCACCGACCTGCGGGGCCGCACGTCGATCCCCGGTCTGTACGCCTGCGGCGAGGTCGCCTGTACGGGCGTGCACGGCGCGAACCGGTTGGCCAGCAACTCGCTGCTGGAGGGGCTGGTGTTCTCCCGGCGCATCGCCGACGACATCGCGGCCGGCCTGCCCGAGCAGGCTCAACCGGCGGACGTCGGCGCGTGGCGCGGGGGTACGGGCTGGGTGGTGCCGGCCGAGGCGACGCCGACGTTGCAGCGGGCGATGACCCGTGGCGCCGGGGTGCTGCGCTCGGCCGCGACGCTGGCCGGGACGGCTGCGACGCTCACGGAGCTGGGCGCGGCGCGGGGTCGACCCCGGACCGCCGACTGGGAGGCGACGAACCTGCTCACGGTGGCGTCGACGCTCGTCACGGCGGCGTACGCGCGCGCCGAGACGCGGGGGTGCCACTGGCGGGAGGACTTCCCGACGGCCGACGAGCGGTGGCGGGGCCACCTCGTCGGGTCGGTCGGGGCGCAGGGCGCGGTGACGCAGCAGTGGGAGGAGAATTCATGATCGAGTCGACTCGGGTGGCGCTGCGGGCGGCCGGACTGGACCCGGAACAGGTACGTCGGGTGGTCGAGACCGCACTGGTCGAGGATCTGGGGCCCGATTTCCTGGACGTCACAAGCGTGGCGACCATCCCGGCCGAGCAGACCGACACCGCCGACCTGGTGGCCCGCGCCGACGGCGTGGTGGCCGGGCTGGCGGTGGCCGCCGCCGTGTTCGAGCTGGTGGGCGAGGTGACGGGCTCCGGTCGTACCGTCGAGGTGTCGATGTCGGCCCGCGACGGCGAGCGGGTGGCCCGCGGCGACGTGCTGGCGACGGTGGCCGGCCCGACCCGGTTGCTGCTGACGGCCGAGCGGACGGCGCTGAACCTCCTCTGCCGGATGTCCGGGGTGGCCACCCACACCCGGGCGTGGGCGGACGCGCTGGCCGGCACGAAGGCGATGGTGCTGGACACCCGCAAGACGACGCCGGGCCTGCGGGCGCTGGAGAAGTACGCGGTGCGGGCCGGCGGCGGCACCAACAAGCGGATGGGCCTCTACGACGTGGCCATGATCAAGGACAACCACAAGCTGGCGGCCGGGGGCATCACGGCGGCGTACCGGCGGGTCCGGGAGGCGTTCCCGGAGGTGCCGGTGCAGGTCGAGGTGACCACCGTCGACGAGGCGGTGGAGGCGGTGGAGGCCGGGGCGAACTTCCTGCTCTGCGACAACATGACGCCGGAGGTGCTGGCCGAGGCGGTGACCGCGGTGGGCGACCGGGCGGAGCTGGAGGCCACCGGCGGGCTGACCCTGGAGGTGGCCGGCCGGTACGCGGCCACCGGCGTCGACTTCCTCTCGGTGGGCGCGTTGACGCACTCGTCGCCGATCCTGGACATCGCGCTGGACCTGCGCACGAACTAGTTGTCTAGGCTTCGAGCGTGCTGCTCTGCATCGACATCGGAAACACCAACACCGTGCTGGCGACCTTCGAGGGCGACAAGCTGGTGCACTCCTGGCGGATCAAGACCGATGCCCGTTCGACGGCGGACGAGCTGGGCCTGATGTTCCGGGGCCTGCTCGCCGGGGACAACGTCGAGATCACCGGGGTGGCCGCCTGCTCCACGGTGCCCGCCGCGCTGCGCTCGCTGCGGACCATGCTCGGCCGCTACTACGCCGACCTGCCGAGCGTCATCGTCGAGCCGGGCGTGCGCACCGGGGTGCAGTTGGCGATCGACAACCCGAAGGAGGTGGGCGCCGACCGGGTGGTGAACACCCTGGCCGCGTACACGCTCTACGGCGGGCCGTCGATCGTCGTGGACTTCGGCACCACCACCAACTTCGACGTGATCAGCGGTCGTGGCGAATTCCTCGGTGGGGCGTTCGCCCCGGGCATCGAGATCTCCTTCGACGCGCTCGCGGCCCGCGCCGCCCAGCTCCGCAAGGTCGAGGCCACCAAACCCCGATCGGTGATCGGCAAGAACACCGTGGAGTGCCTCCAGTCCGGCCTGTACTTCGGCTTCGCCGGGCAGGTGGACCGGATCGTCGAGCGGATGACCGAGGAGTTGGGCGAGGTGCGGGCGGTGATCGCCACCGGAGGCCTCGCCTCCCTGGTGATGAACGAATGCCGCAGCCTCACCCACCACGAGCCGATGATCACGCTGATCGGCCTGCGGATGGTCTACGAGCGCAACCTCTGATGGGTCAGCGGCGTCGGGCGCGCAGCACCAACGTCCGGTACGGCAGCTCGACGGTTTCCCGGCCGGCCAGGGCGGGGTGGGTGTCCAGCAGGTCGGCCAGCTCGCGCGCGACCCGCCGCTGATCGTCGGCCGAGGCGGTGAGCCAGTACGAACGGGTGCGGATCATGCCCAGCACCTCGTCCGGCGTGAGGACCGTGCGGTGCCCGAACTCGCGCGCCTCGACGGCCGTGAACCCGGGCCCGAAGTCGGTGTTCTGCTGGACCAGCTCGGCCGACTTGTCGTCGAGGTGGGCGATCCTGCCCAGCTCTGCCACCCATTCGACGCTGTCGTCCCGAATGTTCCAGGTGGGGGCGAAGATGCCGCCGGGGCGCAGCACCCGGCCGATCTCGGCGTGCGCGGGCTCCCGGTCGAACCAGTGGTACGCCGTCCCGACCAGCACCGCGTCCGCCGCGCCGTCGGGCAGCGGCACGGCCTCCGCGCTGCCCGCCAGCGCCGTCGTGCCCGGCGTGGAGACCGCGAGTTGCGTCCGCATCCCCGGATCAGGCTCGACGGGTACGACGTGGAAGCCCAGAGCCTGCACGGCGCGCGTCAGGATGCCGGTGCCGGCGCCCAGGTCGACAACCTGCCCGCCGTCGCCCAGGCCGTCGAGGGTCCACCGGAGCGCCGCGGCGGGATAGGTGGGTCGGAACCGGTCGTAATCGCTCGCCGCGGCACCGAAGGAGAGGGCGTGAGTGGGATCGACCATGACGGGCAGTATCCGGTAACGGTCCCCGGAGCGCTTGAGTACGCTCGGGCGTGACCCCCCGTATCTCCCGTGACGAGGAAGCGTGCCGTGAGCGAGCAGAACGCCGTGCCAGTGGACCCCGCCGACGACCTTCCCGAGCAGATGAAGGTCCGCCGGGAGAAGCGGGACCGGATGCTCGCCGAGGGCGTCGAGCCCTACCCGGTCGGTTTCGCCCGGACCACCACGCTGGCCGAGATCCGCACCCGCTACGCCGAGCTGCCCACCGACACCGCCACCGGCGACGAGGTCTCGGTCACCGGCCGGGTGATCTTCGTACGCAACACGGGAAAGCTCTGCTTCGCGACCCTGCGGGACGGCGACGGCACGGAGTTGCAGGCCATGCTCTCCCTCGACCGGGTCGGGGCGGAGCGGCTGGAGGCCTGGAAGCGCCTCGTCGACCTGGGTGACCACGTCGGCGTGACCGGCGAAGTGATCACCAGCCGCCGGGGCGAGCTGTCGGTGTTGGCGCAGCGGTGGGAGATGACCGCCAAGGCGCTGCGGCCGTTGCCGGTGGCGCACAAGCCGCTCTCCGAGGAGGCCCGGGTCCGGCAGCGCTACGTGGACCTGATCGTCCGCCCGCAGGCGCGGCAGATGGTCCGTACCCGCGCGGCGGCGGTACGCAGCCTGCGCGATTCACTGCACGGTCAGGGTTTCATCGAGGTGGAAACTCCGATGCTGCAACTCCTGCATGGTGGTGCGACGGCCCGACCGTTCGTGACCCACAGCAATGCGTTGAGCACCGATCTGTATCTGCGAATCGCGCCGGAACTGTTTTTGAAGCGCGCCGTCGTCGGTGGCGTGGACCGCGTCTTCGAGATCAACCGCAACTTCCGTAATGAGGGTGTCGACTCTTCGCACTCGCCGGAGTTCGCGATGCTGGAGACCTACCAGGCGTACGGGGACTACGACACGATCGGCGAGTTGACCCGCAATCTCGTGCAACAGGCGGCGATCGCGGTGAGCGGCTCGACGGTGGTGACCCACGCCGACGGGCGGGAGTTCGACCTGGGCGGCGAGTGGCGATCGGTGTCGCTGTTCGGGGTCCTTTCCGAGGCACTCGGCGAGGAGGTCACGGTCCGTACCGAACGGGCTCGGCTGGTCGAGTACGCGGACAAGGTGGGATTGGCCGTCGACCCGAAGTGGGGCCCGGGCAAGCTGGCCGAGGAGTTGTTCGAGGAACTGGTCGTTCCCGGCCTGCAGGCGCCCACCTTCGTGCGCGACTACCCGGAGGAGACCAGCCCGCTGACCCGGGCACACCGCAGCGAGCCGGGGCTGGCCGAGAAGTGGGACCTCTACGTCCTCGGTTTCGAGCTGGGCACCGGGTACTCCGAGCTCGTCGACCCCGTGGTACAGCGGGAACGCCTGGTCACCCAGGCGCAGCTCGCGGCCCGCGGCGACGACGAGGCGATGCGTCTCGACGAGGACTTTCTCCGGGCCATGGAGTACGGAATGCCTCCCGCCGGGGGTATGGGAATGGGAATCGACCGCCTGTTGATGGCCCTGACCGGCCTCGGAATTCGGGAAACGATCCTCTTCCCGTTGGTCCGCCCGGAGTAGTCGTCCGCCGACTCCCAGCGAGTCGTAACGGCATCCTGTTGACGGGGCGAGCAGCACGGGGGTTATTGTGCTCTCAATAGCAGGAGCGCCCTGCTCGAAAGGAATGTGGGACGTGGCCAAGCAGATCATTCACAAGCTGGTCGATGACCTGGACGGCGGGGACGCGGACGAGACCGTCAAGTTCGCGCTCGACGGCGTTCAGTACGAGATCGACCTGTCCGGCTCCAACGCCGCGAAATTGCGCGACGTATTCGCGCCGTACGTCGGAGCGGGCACCAAGGTTGGTCGCGGTGGCGTGGTGATCGGTGGGCGGGCCGCCCGCGGTCGCGGTGGCGCCACCGCCGACCGGGAGCAGAACAAGGCGATCCGGGACTGGGCCAAGAAGGCCGGCAAGGACATCTCGGACCGTGGTCGTATTCCGCAGGAGATCGTCGACGAGTTCCACGCCAAGCGCTGATCTCGTTCAGCGCAGCGGTGGCGGCGGCCACCGCGGGGCGACACCGACGCCGGGCCGGAGCATCCTCCGGGCCGGCGTCGCCGTCTTTCCACCCCGGCGGGGCCGCGTGCGGTGGCGGGGTCGCATGCGGTGGCCGGGGCGCGGGCGGTGGCCGGGTCGCGGGCGGGAATGTCGGGCGGACCGGGCGACGTTGTCCACAGGCGGTGGAGAAGTTTTCCACAACCTGTGGATGACCGCCGAGACCCCACGCTGGGCCTCTCCGGGCCTCTCTGGGCCTCTCCGGGGGCGGCGGAGGGCTTCTCCGTGGTCGACCGGATTTCGCTCTACGCGTAGCGACAGGGGTACCGGAACACCTCCTGAGCGCGGACGGTTGTGCAAAACGACGTGGAACCGACCCGGACCGGAGAGACACGACCTCAGCTGAGTCGGTCAGCGACGATAGAGTAAGGAGGCACGGACGCCCGTCCCGGACGTTCGTGCACCGGCCCCGCCAAGATCTTGACCATCAAGGCGCACGGCATGTGAGGAGCACGAGGGCATGTTCGAGCGGTTCACCGACCGAGCGCGACGGGTTGTCGTCCTGGCCCAAGAAGAGGCCCGGATGCTCAACCACAACTACATCGGTACGGAACACATCCTGCTGGGCCTGATCCACGAAGGTGAAGGCGTCGCGGCAAAGGCCTTGGAGAGCCTCGGCATCTCCCTGGAGGGCGTCCGCCAGCAGGTCGAGGAGATCATCGGCCAGGGCCAGCAGGCGCCGAGCGGGCACATCCCGTTCACGCCGCGGGCCAAGAAGGTGCTGGAGCTGTCGCTGCGCGAGGCGCTGCAGCTCGGCCACAACTACATCGGCACCGAGCACATCCTGCTCGGGCTGATCCGTGAGGGCGAGGGCGTCGCCGCCCAGGTGCTGGTCAAGCTCGGCGCCGACCTCAACCGGGTCCGCCAGCAGGTGATCCAGCTCCTCTCCGGCTACCAGGGCAAGGAGCCCGCCGCGGCGGGTGCCGCGCCGGGTGAGGCCGCGCCGTCGACCAGCCTCGTGCTGGACCAGTTCGGCCGCAACCTGACCCAGGCCGCCCGCGAGGGCAAACTCGACCCGGTCATCGGGCGCGAGAAGGAAATCGAGCGGGTCATGCAGGTGCTCTCCCGCCGTACCAAGAACAACCCGGTCCTGATCGGTGAGCCCGGCGTCGGTAAGACCGCCGTGGTGGAGGGGCTTTCCCAGAAGATCATCAAGGGCGAGGTGCCCGAGACTCTGAAGGACAAGCAGCTCTACACGCTCGACCTGGGTGCGCTGGTCGCGGGTTCCCGCTACCGCGGTGACTTCGAGGAGCGCCTCAAGAAGGTGCTCAAGGAGATCCGCACGCGGGGCGACATCATCCTGTTCATCGACGAGATCCACACCCTTGTGGGCGCGGGTGCCGCCGAGGGCGCGATCGACGCCGCCAGCATCCTCAAACCGATGCTGGCCCGTGGTGAGCTGCAGACCATCGGCGCCACCACGCTCGACGAATACCGCAAGCACCTGGAGAAGGACGCCGCTCTCGAGCGCCGGTTCCAGCCGATCCAGGTGGGTGAGCCGTCGCTGGCGCACACCATCGAGATCCTCAAGGGCCTGCGGGACCGTTACGAGGCGCACCACCGCGTCAGCATCACCGACGCCGCTCTCGTGGCCGCCGCGACGCTGGCCGACCGGTACATCTCGGACCGCTTCCTGCCGGACAAGGCGATCGACCTGATCGACGAGGCCGGCGCCCGGATGCGGATCCGTCGGATGACCGCGCCGCCAGACCTGCGTGACTTCGACGAGCGCATCGCCCAGGTGCGCCGCGACAAGGAGTCCGCGATCGACGCGCAGGACTTCGAGCGCGCCGCCCAGCTGCGCGACAAGGAGAAGCAGCTCCTTGGTCAGAAGGCGCAGCGGGAGAAGGAGTGGAAGGCCGGTGACCTGGACGTCGTCAGCGAGGTCGACGAC
Source organism: Micromonospora sp. DT44 (assembly GCF_049841635.1). Classification (NCBI taxonomy): domain Bacteria; kingdom Bacillati; phylum Actinomycetota; class Actinomycetes; order Micromonosporales; family Micromonosporaceae; genus Micromonospora; species Micromonospora sp. DT44. The sequence goes on from NZ_JBNCKS010000061.1 coordinate 34,991, forward strand.
GAGCAGATCGCCGAGGTGCTCGGCAACTGGACTGGTATCCCGGTCTACAAGCTGACCGAGGAGGAGACCTCGCGCCTGCTGCGCATGGAGGACGAGCTGCACAAGCGCGTCATCGGCCAGGAGGACGCGGTCAAGGCGGTTTCGAAGGCGATCCGGCGTACCCGGGCCGGCCTGAAGGACCCGAAGCGCCCGTCCGGCTCGTTCATCTTCGCCGGTCCGTCCGGTGTCGGTAAGACCGAGCTGTCCAAGGCGCTCGCCGAGTTCCTCTTCGGCAGCGAGGACGCCCTCATCCAGCTGGACATGTCCGAGTTCCACGACCGGTACACGGTGTCCCGCCTCGTGGGTGCCCCTCCCGGCTACGTCGGTTACGACGAGGGCGGGCAGCTGACCGAGAAGGTGCGTCGTCGTCCGTTCTCGGTGGTCCTGTTCGACGAGATCGAGAAGGCCCACCCGGACGTGTTCAACACGCTCCTGCAGATCCTCGAGGACGGTCGGCTCACCGACGGTCAGGGCCGGATCGTGGATTTCAAGAACACGGTCATCATCCTGACCACCAACCTGGGCACCCGTGACGTCGCCAAGGCGGTGTCGTTGGGCTTCCAGCAGTCGGAGGACTCCGAGTCCACCTACGACCGGATGAAGCAGAAGGTCAACGACGAGCTCAAGCAGCACTTCCGGCCTGAGTTCCTCAACCGGATCGACGACACCATCGTCTTCCACCAGCTGCGCCAGACCGAGATCCTCTCGATCGTGGACATCATGATCCAGCGGATCGAGGGCCAGCTGCGCAACAAGGACATGGGTCTGGAGCTGACCGACAACGCCAAGAAGTACCTGGCGGCGAAGGGCTTCGACCCGGTGCTCGGTGCCCGTCCGCTTCGTCGCACGATCCAGCGCGACATCGAGGACAACCTCTCCGAGCGGATCCTGTTCAACGAGCTGACCCCCGGTCAGATCGTGGTGGTGGACTGCGAGGGCGACCCGAACGACATCGACAAGTCCAAGCTCGTCTTCCGGGGTGCGGAGAAGCCGGTCGAGGTTCCGGACGCCGTTCCGGCCGACCTCGGTGGCACCGCCGCCGGCACCGCGGCAGCGGCGACGGACGAGGTGGCATAACCAGCACTAGACAAGGGGCGGGGCTCCGGCGGCGCAAGCCACCGGGGCCCCGCCCCTTTCTGCGCGCCCGTCCAGCGGGCACTCGCCGACCCGGCGCGGCCCACGCCGTCGTGCGCCACCGGCCCGCCCACGCCGTCGTGCGCCACCGGCCCGCCCACGCCGTCGTGCGCCACCGGCCCGCCTGCGGCGTCGTGCGCCACCGGGCCGCCCGCAATGTCGTGCGCCGGCGGCCCGCCCGCAATGTCGTGCGCCGGCGGCCCGCCCGCAATGTCGTGCGCCGGCGGCCCGCCCGCAATGTCGTATCCGCCGACCCCGGCTGCGCAACATCGGGGAAACTGCTGGCTCCCGGCGGTCGGAGGCAGCAGTTTCCCTGATGTTGCGCGGCGGGCCGGTCGGGAGCGCTGGCAAGATCGCGCTGCATCCTGGAGCTTGTCTCATCCTGTTTGGGCTGTTCAGGAGTGGTTGACAGGTCTTGTTGGTGTGGTGGGGTGC
>NZ_JBNCKS010000062.1:0-36217 GCF_049841635.1 Micromonospora sp. DT44
CGTTGCCTAGACAACGCCGATCATGGACGCCCTCGCGTCTACTTGCGGTCCCACATCCCTTGGAATCGATCATCTAGAGGCCGGCCGCCCTCGCCCTCGCGATCTTGCACTTTCAGTCGCCGTTATACGGTCAGTCACCACATTTGTCGCGACCGAAAGTGCAACATCGCGGAGAGTGGAGAGTGTGCACACTCAGTCGACGGGGACTTCGCTTGCAGTACGGGCGTGGCGGGCGCTGACCAGCGTCATCGCCCATCCGGCCGCCGCGAAACCGGCCGCCGCGGCGGCGGCGATGATGGCCAGCCGCCAGGCAGACTCGGTGAGCGCGGTGCCGCCCAGGTGCCCGATCAACGCGCCGTAGCTGGCCCAGCCCACCGCGGCGATCATCTCGTAGAGCGCGAACAGCCGGTACGGGTAGCGGCTGCGGCCGGCCGAGAAGCAGGCCGCCATCCGTCCGCCCGGCACGAACCGGCAGAGCAGGATGACCATCGGGCCGGGTTGTCGGAGACCCTGGGTGACCCGGCTGGCGACGCGGCGGGCGCGGCTGAGCTCCGCGTGCCGGGGTGCCCGCCGGTCCGGGGCGAGCCGCCCGAGCAGGTAGCAGGCCAGGTCACCGGCGAACACGCCGAGCGCGCCGACGGCGATGGTGACCGGCAGGCTGAGGCCGCCGTACACGGTCAGCGCGCCACTGGTGATCATGACGATCTGGGTGGGGATGACGGGTACGAAGGCGTCGGCGACGAGGAGCCCGAGCAGCACCAGGTACGCCCACGTCGGCGACGCGACGTCAGTCAGTAGTTCGGGCACGCCTGCCACCTCGCCGGATGCGGCCAATTGGGTGTCTTGAGCCTGACGGCATGGCCGGCGTCACGGTGGACAGGCCCGGGGCGTCGTGACCGCCGACACCACTGGGCCACCCTGTTCCAACGAGGCAGGTGTCCCGCTGGTGACGGTCCCAGCGCGGCCTGAGGTGGTCGCCGGATCGGCGTGCGTCGGCGTACCGTGGTCGGCGCGGCCCAGCACGCCGGGTCCCCCGTTCCTGACGATGCGGGCCGCTCAGGGCCGCCGGCGGGTCCCGCGCCGGCGGCCCGCCCCTCTTCCCGCCGCCGCAAATCCGGGTGCGTCCCCGACCGCCCGACGGGTAGCGTCGCGGCATGCGCAGCGCGGTAGTGATGACGACGACGCCGGGTGTCCCCGGCGTGCCGCGCTGACGTAACCACCGTCGACCAGGCCCGGGGCGATCCGCCCCCGAGGGCAGTTCGGCGTTCGGTGTCCAGGTCGCCTCCGGGTCGTACCCGATCCAGGAGCCCGACATGATCGACCACCGTAGGCTCGGCCGTGAGCTGGACCTGTTCGTCTCCGACCCGCTGGCCGGCGCCGGCCTGCCGATCTGGTTGCCGGCCGGCGCCGCCGCCCGGCACGCTGTCGAGGAGTACGTCCGGGAGTTGGAGCGCCGCTCCGGCCACCAGCACGTCTACTCGCCGCCGCTGGGCAAGCGGGAACTCTTCGAGCTCTCCGGCCATCTCGGCTACTTCGCCGACGACATGTTCCCGCCGCTGCGACTGAGCGCCGACGACGAGTTCGTGCTCCGGCCGGCACTCTGCCCGCACCACGCGTTGGTGTTCCGCGCCCGGGGCCGCTCCTACCGGGAGTTGCCGCTGCGGATCGCCGAACTGGGCGGGATGTACCGCTCGGAGCGTTCCGGCGTGCTCGGCGGCCTGTCCCGGGTACGCGCCATCTCGCTCAACGACGCGCACATCTTCTGCGCCCCCGAGCAGGTCGGCGCGGAGGTCGCCGAGATCCTCGGGCTGATCCGCGCCGCGCACGCCGCGCTCGGCGTACGCCCGGCGGGGTTCCGGCTGTCGCTGCGCGGACCGGGCGAGAAGTACGTCGGCGACGACGCGCAGTGGGCCCGCGCCGAGGTCCTGCTGCGGGGCGCGCTGGCCGGGGTGGAGTACGTCGAGGCGGCGGGCGAGGCCGCCTTCTACGGGCCGAAGATCGACATCCAGATCGTCGACGCGGCCGGCCGGGAGTCGACCATCTCCACCATCCAGGTGGACTTCGACAAGCCGGAGCGGTTCGACCTGTCGTACACCGACTCGGACGGCAGTCGGCGTCGGCCGGTGATGCTGCACCGCAGCCTGGTCGGCAGCATGGAACGGCTGTTCGCGTACCTGATCGAGGCGCACGAGGGCGCGTTCCCGGCCTGGTACGCGCCCGTCCAGTTGGTGGTGCTGCCGGTGGACGACGGGCAGGCCGGCGCGGCTGCCGACCTGGCCCGGCGGGCCGTCGACGCCGGGCTGCGGGTCGAGGTCGACGCCGCCGGCTCGCTGGGCGCCCGGGTCCGGGACGCGGCCCGCCGCCGCGTCCCGTACCTCGGGGTCCTGGGTGCCCGGGAGGCCGCAGCCGGCGCGCTCGCCCTCCGGCTGCGCGACGGCCGGGCCCTGGCTCCGATGCCGGCCGACGCCGCGCTCGCCCTGATCGGCGGGCAGGTGGCCACCCGCTCGGCGGATCTGCTCCCGGGCTGACATGACTAGACCGACGCCGGTTGAGCGGCGGTGGCCGACTCCTCGTCGACCGCCGCGCCGGTGAACTGGGAACGATAGAGCCGGTGGTACGCGCCGTGGGCGGCGAGCAACTGCTCGTGGGTGCCCTGCTCGACGATGCGACCCTCCTCCATCATCAGGATCAGGTCGGCGTCGCGGATGGTGGAGAGCCGGTGCGCGATGACGAAGCTCGTCCGGTCCGAGCGCAGCGCCGCCATCGCCCGCTGGAGCAGCACCTCGGTACGGGTGTCCACCGAGCTGGTTGCCTCGTCCAGGATGAGCAGGGACGGCTCGGCGAGGAACGCCCGGGCGATGGTGATGAGCTGCTTCTCGCCGGCGCTGACGTTGCTGCCCTCCTCGTCGATGACCGTGTCGTAGCCGTCGGGCAGGCTGCGCACGAACCGGTCCACGAAGGTGGCCCGGGCCGCGGCGACGATCTCCTCCTCGGTGGCGTCGGGCCGGCCGTAGGCGATGTTGTCGCGAATGGTGCCGCCGAACAGCCAGGTGTCCTGGAGCACCATGCCGATCCGGCCACGCAGGTCGTCGCGGCGCATCGTGGTGATGTCCACCCCGTCGAGCGTGATCCGTCCGGCGTCCAGCTCGTAGAAGCGCATGATCAGGTTGACCAGGGTGGTCTTGCCGGCGCCGGTCGGGCCGACGATCGCCACGGTGTACCCCGGCTCGGCGACCAGCGACAGGTCGTCGATCAGCGGCTTGTCCGGCGTGTACCGGAAGGAGACGTGCGCGAACTCGACGCGGCCGTGCGGGTCGGCGATCCGGGCCGGCTCGACCGGGTCGGGGCTCTGCTCGTCGGCGTCGAGCACCGCGAAGACCCGTTCGGCCGACGCCACCCCGGACTGGAGCAGGTTGGCCATCGACGCGAGCTGGGTCAGTGGCTGGGTGAACTGGCGGGAGTACTGGATGAACGCCTGCACGTCACCGAGGCTCATCGCCCCGGAGGCCACCCGCAGCCCGCCGACCACGGCGATCGCCACATAGCTCAGGTTTCCGATGAACATCATCGACGGCATGATGATCCCGGAGATGAACTGCGCGCCGAAGCTCGCTCGGAACAGTTCCTCGTTCTTCGCGTGGAAGGCGGCCTCCACCTCGCGCTGCCGGCCGAAGACCTTCACCAGCTCGTGCCCGGTGTACGCCTCCTCGATCTGGCCGTTCAACGCGCCGGTGTGCGTCCACTGCGCGATGAACTGCTTCTGCGACCGCTTGGCGATGCGCTGGGTGACCAGCACCGACAGGGGCACCGCGACGAGTGCCACCAGGGCCAGCAGCGGCGAGATCCAGAACATCACGGCCAGCACGCCGATCACGGTCAGCAGCGAGGTGAGCAGCTGACTGAGGGTCTGCTGGAGGCTGGTGGAGATGTTGTCGATGTCGTTGGTGACCCGGCTGAGCAGCTCACCGCGCGGCTGCCGGTCGAAGTAGGGCAGGGGCAGTCGGTTGAGCTTCTCCTCCACCTCGGCACGCAGCCGCAGCACCGTGCGCTGGACCACCCCGTTGAGCAGCCAGCCCTGCCACCAGGCCAGCACGCTCGACGCCAGGTAGAGCCCGAGCGCCAACAGCAGCACCCGCGCCAGCGCGTCGAAGTCGATGCCCACGCCGGGCACCACGTGCATCCGGGTCAGCATGTCGGCGAAACTCTCGTTGCCGCTGGCCCGCGCCCCGGCGACGGCCTGGTCGACGGTCGTGCCCGGCTCCAGTCGCCGACCGATGACGCCGTTGAAGATGAGGTCGGTGGCGTGGCCCAGGATCTTCGGACCGGCCACGCTGAAACCGACACTCACCAAGGCGAGGGTGATGATCGCGCCCAGGTGCAGGCGGTGCGGGCGCAGCCGGCCGAGCAACCGTCGCGCCGACGGTCCGAAGTTCATCGACTTCTCGGCGGGCATCCCCGCGCTCATCCAGGGCGGGCCGCCGCCGGGTCGGCCCGCCGGCAGCCGCTTCGGCGTCTGCCCGCCGCCGCCGGCCTTCTGATTGGGTACGGCCGCGGCTCGCGGCTCGTTCTGCTCGCTCACGCCGCCACCTCCGCCGTCTGCTGGGAGGCCACAATCTCGGCGTACGTCGGGCAGGTCTCCAGCAACTCCGCATGTCGTCCCACTCCGACGACCCCTCCGTTCTCGAGCACGATGATCTGGTCGGCGTCGACGATCGTGGACACCCGCTGGGCCACGATCACCACTGCGGACTGCGCGGTGATCGGCCGCAGCGCCGCCCGCAGCCGGGCGTCGGTGCCGAGGTCCAGCGCGGAGAACGAGTCGTCGAACAGGTAGATCTCCGGCTGCCGGACCAGTGCCCGGGCGATGGCCAGGCGTTGGCGCTGCCCGCCGGAGACAGTGCTGCCACCCTGCGCGATCGGCGCGTCCAGCCCGCCGGGCATCTGGGCCACGAAGTCCCGGGCCTGGGCGATCTCCAACGCCGCCCACAGCTCCTCGTCCGTGGCGTCCGGGTTGCCGTAGCGCAGGTTGCTGGCGACGGTGCCGGTGAACAGGTATGGCCGCTGCGGCACCAACCCGATGCGTCGCCACAGCTCGTCGGGTTCCAACTCGCGTACGTCGACCCCGTCGACAAGCACCGCGCCGTCGGTCACGTCGACCAGGCGCGGGACGAGCGACAGCAGGGTCGTCTTGCCGGCGCCGGTGCTGCCGATGATCGCCGTCGTGGTGCCGGCGGTGGCGCGGAAGGAGATGTCCCGCAGCACCGCCTCGACCGCGCCCGGGTACTGGAATCGCACCCCGCGCAGCTCCAACTCGGCCCGGCTGGGCAGCTCGGTGACCGGCGTGGCGGCGGGGACCACCGAGGAGTCGGTGTCCAGCACCTCGACGATGCGTTCGGCGCAGACGGCCGCCCGGGGCACCATCATCAGCATGAAGGTGGCCATCATGACGGCCATCAGGATCTGCATCAGGTACGCCAGGAAGGCGGTGAGCGCGCCGATCTGGATCGCGCCGGAGTCGACCCGCTGCGCGCCGAACCAGAGCACCGCCACGCTGGACACGTTGAGCACCAGCATGACCACCGGGAAGATCAACGCCAACAACCGTCCGGTACGCAGGGCGGTGGCGGTCAGGTCGGCGTTGGCGACGCCGAAGCGCTGCGTCTCGTACGGCTCGCGGACGAACGCGCGGACCACCCGGATGCCGGTGATCTGCTCGCGCAGCACCCGGTTGACCGTGTCGATCCGGGTCTGCATCAGCCGGAAGCCCGGCACCATCCGGCGGATGATCGCGCTCAGCGCGACGGCCAGCACCGGCACGCTGACCAGCATCAGCCAGGAGAGCCCGATGTCCTCGCGCAGCGCCATGACCACCCCACCGACGCTCATGATCGGTGCGGCGACCAGCATGGTGCAGCTCATCAGTACGAGCATCTGCACCTGTTGGACGTCGTTGGTGTTGCGGGTGATCAGCGACGGCGCCCCGAACCGGGCCACCTCGCGGGCGGAGAAGCTGTTGACGTGCGAGAACAGCCGGGCGCGGACGTCCCGGCCGAAGCCCATGGCGACCTGCGCGCCCAGGTAGACGGCCGCGATCGAGCAGACGATCTGGATCAGACTGACCAGCAGCATCCAGCCGCCGGTCTGCACGATGTAGCCGGTGTCGCCCCGGGCCACGCCCCTGTCGATGATGTCGGCGTTGAGGCTGGGCAGGTAGAGCGAGGCCATGGTGCCCACGAACTGGAGCAGCACCACCGCCGCTAGTGGTCTGGAGTACGGGCGCAGTTGGCCGCGCAACAGTCGGATCAGCACGACGTTTCCTCCGCGTCGGTGGGTCGTCCGGTCATCTGCGGGTCGTGGCCGCTGCCGATGACTTCGAGTAGGAACTCCCGGATCACCTGGGCCTTCGCCGGGTCGGCGTCGACAGAGGTGAGCGGGCGTCCGGAGTGCATGAGAGCGCCGAGCGCGGCCACCCGCTCCCGGCCGGCGGGGGTGATCGCGAGTCGGATGCTGCGCCGGTCGCTGTCGTCGCGCTGGCGCTCGACCAGGCCGTCGCGTTCGAGGGTGTCGACGATGCCGGTCAGGGTCGCCGGGCGGACGAACCCCTTCTCGGCGACCTGGCGGTGGGGCAGCTCGCCGTGCCGGGCGAGCGTCATCAGGGTGATCATGCCGGCCTGGGTGAGGCCGTGCTCCTCGGCGAGGAAGCGGTTCCAGCGCTGCCCGACGAGGTGCCCGGCCACGACCAGTAGTCGTCCCAGCGGCACATCCTGGAGGGTGATGAGTTCCACGAGAGCAGATTAGCCCCCTGATAGTCAGGGGCCAAACGAAATAGCCACAGCGATGGCGACGAACACAAGTTGCAGGATCGTGCGCTGACCCAGTGGGGTGACCGGGCGTCCGGCGAGGGTCAGCCTCCGGCGTGCGGCCGAGGCGTTCGCCGGGAACATCGCGAGCATGAGCAGGCCCAGCCCGGCCGCCGCGAGGCGGGCGGTCGTCGGGAGCAGCAGCCCATGACCGAGACGCGTGCGTACCACCACGGCGACCTTCGCCGCGCCCTGCTCGTCGCGGCGCTGGAGGCGATCGAGGAGGTCGGACCCGCCGCGCTGAGCCTGCGCGACCTGGCTCGTCGGGCCGGTGTCTCGCACGCCGCGCCCGCGCACCACTTCGGTGACAAGGCGGGGCTACTCACCGTCCTCGCCGCGGAGGGCTTCGACCGGTTGGCGCAGGTGCTGGTCGCCGCCGGCGACGACCTGCTGACGGCCGGCGTCGCGTACGTGGACTTCGCCGTGGCGCACCGCGCCTACTTCGAGGTGATGTTCCGGCCCGAGCTGCACCGGGTCGACGACCCCGAGCTGACCGCCGCCCGCGAGCGGGCCGGGACGGCACTCCGCGCGGGGGTGGCCGCCCGTGGCGCATCCGGCGACACCGGCCTGGACCCGCTCGCCGCCTGGTCCATCGCCCATGGATTCGCCACCCTGTGGCTGGCCGGCGCCCTACCGGACCGCGTAGGCGGCAACCCCGGCAAGGCAGCCCGCGAAGTCTTGGGCCGCCTAACCCGAGAGTCCAACCGTACGTAGACACGCGGCAGCATCCCGCGTCGCGAGGCGGCGTGGGATGGGTCGTGGTGTAGCGGTGGCTGGACGGCGAGGTCGAGAGTGACGCGTTAGCGCCGTGTGCGGAGCAGCGGCAGGCACTGATTCGGGTGGGCCCGTTTCGTGTTGAACCTTCGTCGTGGACGCCCCGTTGGGGAGCTAGACAGCGACCACCCGCGCGAGGGGACCAGAAGCATGCCTCAACGACCCGCCCCAGCCCCCGCTTATACGCCGATGGCCTTCCAGCAGATCATCGACAGCCCGGGCCTCGCCGATCCCAGCATCGCGATGCTCTGGGCACACAGGTCGGGCCGACTTTCACGTTACGCCAGTGGAACCGATCAGTTGAGCTCGGCAGTGTTGGGTGACTTTGCCCAGTCGCACGGGCTCCCCGTCGGCTACTACACACTGGAGTCGAAGGGCACGGAATATTTCCTGGGGAAGCATCCTAATCTTGCCCCCGGTGGTGCCGACCCGATGTCCGCGGCAGCTCGGCGACTTGACCCACCCGCCAGCTGGCGGCTGGTATTCACCCCGGCGGCCTATCAGGTGATCATCGACAAGCCGGGCGTCGCCGACCCCCGCATCGTGGTGACCTGGACACATGCGACAGGCCGAAGGAACCCTAAAGCCAACAGCCTCGCTATTATGAGTCAGGGAGTGTTGGATGACTTTGCGCGGTCGCACGGGCTGCCCCCCGGCTATTACACGTCTGAGCAGCTTGGCAGAAGACACTTCCTGACAGACCATCCTGAGCTTGCCCCCGGTGGTGCCGACCCGAGGCTCGCGGCAGCTCGGCGACTTAACCCGCCCGCCGGCTGGCCGCCGCGAGCGTTCGTAGCGGTGGCCTATCAGGCGGTCATCGACAACCCCGGCATCGTCGATCAGCCACTCATCGCGGCCTGGGCTGACGCCACCGGCCGACTCGCCAATCCCAACGCCAGGCTTCTGAGCCAGCCGGTGGTGAGCGATTTCACCGATGCCCACGGACTGCCCAGACGTTCGTTCACCCTGAACATAGACGGCAGTTACTCCACCCTGCAGCCAAACCCCGACCGCCTGCCCCCGAGGGGCGACCCGCGGATCGCGGTGCCAGGCAGGATCCCACTGCCCGAGGGATGGAGACCGAGAGTGCCGGTCGAGGCGCACCAGTACGAACAGGTCATCGACCCGCCACACAACCAGTTGCCAGCGAACACCAATTCCTATTCCTATTCGGTCGCGGCTCAGTCATCATTCACACCCCAGAATCCCTACCCCTTGCCCGAGGTCAGTCAGTACCCGGCCCAATACGGCGCGACCGCGTTATACGGCGTCAACGAGCCGACCCCTTACGTCTCCCCCTACCCGCCCACCTACGCGTCCCCCTACACCCGGTTCGCGGACAGCAACGGTCCCGCCTTCAACCCCGCCGGCCCGAGCATGTCCTACCACGACTACGCCCCCACCCCCGCCACATCGACCATCCAGTACGGCAACAGCAGCGTCGACCAGCAAGCCATCAGCTACACAACACGACAGACGGACTCCATGAGCATCACCAGCGCCAGCTGGCAACCCGAGGTGGCACGCATCCCATCATCAGTAGCCCCGACGTACTACCAGGCCAATTACGGCGTCACCGAAAGCAGATCGCCAACTCCTGAACGCCCCAGCAAACACCCCCGACGCGCTTGACCGTCGGCGGGTGGGGTCTTACCAGCTGGTGGGGAGGGGCATTCCTTCGGTGTAGCCGGCGGCGCTCTGGACACCGACTATCGCCCGCTCGTGGAACTGCGTCAGGTTGCGGGCGCCGGCGTAGGTGAAGGCACTGCGTACCCCGGCAATGATCTCGTCGATCAGGTCCTCGACGCCGGGGCGGTGCGGGTCCAGGTACATCCGGGCCGAGGAGATGCCCTCCTCGAACACGGCCTTGCGAGCCCGGTCGTACGGGCTGTCGTCGGCCGTACGGGCGCTGACCGCCCGCGCCGAGGCCATCCCGAAGCTCTCCTTGTACCGCCGCCCGTCCGGTTCGGTGTAGAGGTCACCGGGGGACTCGTAGGTGCCGGCGAACCAGGAGCCGATCATCACGTTCGACGCGCCGGCGGCGAGCGCGAGCGCCACGTCGCGGGGGTGGCGTACGCCGCCGTCGGCCCAGACGTGCCGGCCCAGCTGCCGGGCGGCCGTCGAGCAGTCGAGGACGGCGGAGAACTGCGGCCGGCCCACTCCGGTCATCATCCGGGTGGTGCACATCGCGCCCGGGCCGACACCGACCTTGATGATGTCCGCGCCGGCTTCGACCAGGTCGCGTACGCCTTCGGCGGTGACCACGTTGCCGGCCGCCACGGGTACGCCCGGGTCCAGCTTGCGGACCGCCTGCAACGCCGAGATCATCCGGGCCTGGTGGCCGTGCGCGGTGTCCACGACGAGCGTGTCCACCCCGGCTTCGAGCAGCGCGGCGGCCTTGCCGGTGACGTCCCCGTTGATGCCGACCGCCGCCGCGATGCGCAGCCGACCCCGGTCGTCCACGGCCGGCGTGTAGAGGGTGGCCCGCAACGCGCCCTGCCGGGTGAGCACCCCGACCAGCCGGCCGTCGGCGTCCACCACCGGAGCGAGTCGACGTCGGCCGGCGGAGAGCCTCTCGAAGCCGGTACGCGGGTCCGCGTCCGCCGGCACGGTGTGCAGCTCGGTCGACATGACGTGTCGCAGTTGGGCGAACCTGTCCACGCCCACGGTGTCCGCCTCGGTGACCACGCCCACCGGCCGGCCGGCCTCGTCGACCACGATCACCGCGCCGTGCGACCGCTTGGGCAGCAGGTGGATCGCGTCGCCGACGGTCTCGGTCGGGCCCAGGGTGATGGGCGTGTCGTAGACCAGGTGCCGCTGCTTGACCCAGGAGACGACGTTCGCCACGACCTCGATCGGGATGTCCTGCGGGATCACCGTGATCGCGCCCCGACGGGCCACCGTCTCGGCCATCCGCCGGCCGGCGACCGCCGTCATGTTCGACACCACCAGCGGGATGGTGGTGCCCGTGCCGTCGCCGGTGGAGAGGTCCACGTCCAGGCGGGAGCCGAGGTCGGAGCGGGCCGGCGCCATGAAGACGTCGGTGTAGGTCAGGTCGTGCGCGGGGGCCGCGCCGGAAAGGAACCGCACCCGGCCATCATTCCCGCCCACGGCCGCCCGCGCCCACCTCGGTGCGGCAAACCACCCTCAGCGAACCCACCTGCGCGGACAAACCGCCAGCAAGAGGTCAGGAGATGGTGCAGATGGGCGCGCCCGCCGTGATCACGGCACCGACCTCGGCGGCGAGCCCGCTGACCGTACCCGCCTTGTGGGCGTGCAACGGCTGCTCCATCTTCATCGCCTCGAGCACCACCACCAGATCGCCCTCGGCCACCGTGTCGCCGTCGGCGACCGCGATCTTGACGATGGTGCCCTGCATCGGGGAGGTGAGCGCGTCGCCGCCGACCGGTACGCCGGCCTTGGCGCCACCCCCGCGCCGGGTCGGCTTGCGGGAGGCGGTTGAGGCTGCGGTCGTACTCCCGCCGAAGCCGGCGGGGAGGCTGACCTCGATGCGCTTGCCGCCGACCTCGACCACGACGGTGTCGCGTTCGGCCGGCGCGTCGGCGGCGCCGGCGGCGGCGGCGAACGGCGGCACGGTGTTGTGGAACTCGGTCTCGATCCACCGGGTGTGCACGGTGAACGGCTCGGTGGTGAACGCCTCGTCCCGCACGACGAGCCGGTGGAACGGCAGCGCGGTGGCCATGCCCTCGACGACCATCTCGTCGAGGGCGCGGCGGGCGCGCTCCAGCGCCTCGGTGCGCGTCTCACCGATGATGATCACCTTGGCGAGCAGCGAGTCGAAGTTGCCGCCGATCACGTCGCCGGCCGAGATGCCGGTGTCGACCCGCACGCCCGGGCCGCTGGGCAGGCGCAGCGCCGTGACCGTGCCGGGCGCGGGGAGGAAGTTGCGGCCCGGGTCCTCGCCGTTGATCCGGAACTCGATGGCGTGCCCGCGCGGCGTCGGGTCCTCGGTGATCCGCAGCTTCCCGCCGTCGGCGATCCGAAACTGCTCGCGGACCAGGTCGATGCCGGCGGTCTCCTCGGTGACCGGGTGCTCGACCTGGAGTCGCGTGTTGACCTCCAGGAAGGAGATCGTGCCGTCCTTGCCGACCAGGTACTCCACCGTGCCGGCGCCGTGGTAGCCGGCCTCGCGGCAGATCGCCTTGGCGCTCTCGTGGATCTGGGCGCGCTGTGCGTCGGTGAGGAACGGCGCGGGAGCCTCCTCCACGAGCTTCTGGTGCCGGCGCTGCAACGAGCAGTCCCGGGTGCCCACCACGATCACGTTGCCGTGCTGGTCGGCGAGGACCTGCGCCTCGACGTGGCGGGGCTGGTCCAGGTAGCGCTCAACGAAGCACTCGCCCCGACCGAACGCCGCGACGGCCTCGCGGGTGGCCGACTCGAAGAGCTGGGGGATCTCCTCCATGGTGCGGGCGACCTTCAGGCCCCGACCGCCGCCGCCGAAGGCCGCCTTGATGGCGACCGGCAGGCCGTGGTCGACGGCGAACGCCATCACCTCGTCCGGGCTGCCCACCGGGTCCGGGGTGCCGGGGACCAGCGGCGCGCCGGCGCGCTGGGCGATGTGCCGGGCGGTCACCTTGTCGCCCAGGTCGCGGATCGCCTGCGGGGTCGGACCGATCCAGGTCAGCCCGGCGTCGATGACGGCCTGGGCGAAGTCGGCGTTCTCACTGAGGAAGCCGTAGCCCGGGTGCACGGCGTCGGCGTCGGCCCGGGCGGCGACGTCGAGCAGCTTGTCGATGCGCAGGTACGTGTCGGTCGCGCTGTCTCCGCCGAGCGCGTACGCCTCGTCCGCGAGGGTGGCGTGCAGGGCGTCGCGGTCGGAGTCCGCGTACACGGCGACGCTGCCCAGGCCGGCGTCACGACAGGCGCGGATGACCCGGACGGCGATCTCGCCGCGGTTGGCGATCAGTACCTTGCGCACCTTCGTGGCTCCTCCCGGCAGGTTACTGACGGGGAGTGTATCGGCCGGCCCGGGCGACCCCTAACGATCGCTCAGTGTGGGATGGGGCACTGGTTTAGTCAAACTTGGCTATTACGCTTGGCTGGTGTCTGCGACTCGGATGATGATCCTCGGCCTGGTGCGGTGGATGCAGCCCGTGCACGGCTACGACGTGCGCCGTGAGCTGCTGAGCTGGAGCGCCGACAAGTGGGCGAACGTGCAGCCCGGCTCGATCTACCACGCGCTGCGCAAGCTCACCGAGGAAGGGCTGCTGCGGGCCGTCGCCACCGAGCAGGTCGGCGCCCGTCCGGCGCGTACGACCTACGAGGTCACCCCGAAGGGAGACGACGAGTTCGAGACCCTGCTGCGCAACTTCTGGTGGAACTTCACCGAGCCCGTCGACCCCTTCACCGCGGCCTTCTCGTTCCTGCCCGCGATGCCCCGGTCCGAGGCGGCGGCGGCGCTGCGCAACCGGGCCAACCTGCTGCGGGCCGGCATGGAGTCGATGCGCGCCTCGCTTGAGTCGGACTGGGTGCGTAACACCAAGCCGGTGCACGTCAGTTGGATGTTCGAGCTGTGGTCGGCGCGGGCGGAGGCGGAGCTGAGCTGGTGTGAGCGCATCGCGGAGCGGATCGAGTCCGGTGTGTCGTACCTGCCTGCTGAACTGGCGAACGCCGAGGGTTGGTCGGGTCCACGGGAGGGCGAGGAGCGGTTCAACCGCGACGCGAAATAATCAACGTTGACTACAAGCGCTATATCGCGTTAGCCTGCTGTCGGCACAGCGGGGGAGTGCGCCGTCCGGCGTCGTCCCACTCGACGGCCGGCCCCACCGGTCCGACCGACACACGACGGCCGGCTCGACTGGCCGGCCCGACCGACCAGGAGCAGAAATGATCGAGACCAGGGGGCTGCGGAAGTCGTTCCGCTCCCGCGCGGGTCGAGAGACGAAGACGGTGGACGCCGTACGCGGCGTCAACCTCGAGGTCGCCGAGGGCGAGATCTTCGGCTTCCTCGGCCCGAACGGCGCCGGCAAGACCACCACGCTGCGGATGCTCGCCACGCTGATCGAGCCCGACGGCGGCGAGGCCACCATCGCCGGGGCCGATCTGCGCAAGGACCCGGCGGAGGTGCGCCGTCGCATCGGGTACGTGCCGCAGGGCGGCAGCACCTGGGACGAGTCGACCGCCCGCGAGGAGCTGGTCCTGCACGCCCGGATGTACGGCATCGGCAAGGCCGACGCGCAGCAGCGCGCCGTCCGCGCCCTGGAGGCTTTCCAGCTCACCGAGTACGCCGACCGCAAGTGCAAGACCTACTCCGGCGGCCAGCGCCGGCGGGTCGAGATCGCGCTCGGCATCATCCACGAGCCGAAGATCGTCTTCCTGGACGAGCCGACCACCGGCCTCGACCCGCAGAGCCGCGCCCACATGTGGGACGAGATCCGGCGACTGCGCAGCGACGGGATGACCGTCTTCATCACCACGCACTACCTCGACGAGGCCGACGCCCTCTGTGACCGCATCGCGATCATGGACAACGGCGAGGTCGTCGCCGAGGGCACACCGGCCGAACTCAAGCGGGAGATCTCCGGCGACGTGGTGCTCGTCGGCCTCGACGTGGCCGCCACGCCGCAGGCCGCGAAGGCGCTCGACGGCGAGGCGTACGTGAACAAGCTGGAGACCGCCGACGACGGCGGCCTGCGGCTCTACGTCGACGAGGGCGCCACCGCCATTCCCCAGGTGCTACGCCGCCTCGACCACGCCGGGCTCGAGCTGCGCTCGATCGAGCTGCACCGGCCCAGCCTGGACGACGTCTTCCTAACCAAGACCGGCCGCTCGCTGCGCGAGTCCTGACCCCCGGAGAGACGACTCATGAAATTCGCCCGCGACACGTGGCTGATCTTCCAGCGGCAGATCCAGCTCCTGCTACGCAACCCGGTCTGGGTCTTCGTCGGCGTGTTCCAGCCGGTGATGTACCTGCTGCTCTTCGCCCCCCTGCTCAAGCCGGCCCTGAACGCGCCCACCCAGGCCGCCGCCTACAAGATCTTCGTACCCGGCCTGCTGGTGCTGCTCGCCATCTTCGGCGGCCTGTTCCAGGGCTTCGGCCTGATCGCCGAGCTGCGCGCCGGCGTCATCGAACGCTCCCGGGTCACCCCGATCAGCCGCCTGGCACTGCTGCTCGGGCGCTCGCTGCGCGACGTGGTCTCACTCGTCGTGCAGGCCGTCATCATCACCCTGCTGGCGCTCCTGTTCGACCTGCGGGTGTTCATCGGTGACCTGCTCCTGGCGTACCTGATGCTCGCCCTCATCGCGCTCATGACCTCGGCCGTCTCCTACGGCGTCGCACTCAAGGTCAAGAGCGAGGACGCGCTGGCCCCGCTGATGAACACCGTGGCGCAGCCGGTGCTGCTGCTCTCCGGCATCCTGCTGCCGCTGACCTTCGCGCCCGGCTGGTTGCAGGGCATCGCCGACTGGAACCCGTTCTCCTGGGCGGTCGACGGCACCCGGGCGCTGTTCGCCGGTGACCTGGGCAGCGACAAGGTCTGGCAGGGCCTGACCATCACCGCGGTTCTCGCCGCGCTGGGCGTCTTCTGGGCCGCCCGCCAGTTCGCCCGCAGCGTCCGCTGACGCCCGCCCCGGGGCCGGACTGGCCCCGGGGCGCGGGCTTCGGCTTGATCGGCTCGGGCTTGATCGCTCGGGCTTGATCGACTCGGGTTCCTGGAACTTGGGGTGTCCTACGGCCTGGGATGCCACGATTTTCAGGAACCCGAGTGGATCAGAGCGGTGGTCAGCGCACCCGGGCGAGGGTGAGGCCGTCGGCGATGGGCAGCATCACCGGGTCGACCCGTACGTCGGCCAGCACCTCGTCGTTGAACGCCGCGATGGCCCGGTCGTTGACGTCCTGAGGCGCGATCACCCGCCCGCCGCGCAGCACGTTGTCGACGGCGATCACCCCGCCCGGCCGCATTCGCGGCACCAACTCGGCCCAGTAGACCGGGTACCCGGTCTTGTCAGCGTCGATGAACGCGAAGTCCAGGTGGCGCTCCTGCGGCAGCTCCCGCAGCGTGTCGCCGGCCGGGCCGATGCGCAGCTCGATGCGGTCCTGCACCCCGGCGCGGGACCAGTAACGCCGGGCGATCCCGGTGTACTCCTCGGAGATGTCGAAGCAGGTCAGCCGCCCTCCCTCGGGCAACCCCCGGGCGATGGCCAGCGCCGACAGGCCGGTGAACGTGCCGACCTCGACGGCCTGCCGTACGTCGAGCAGCCGGGTCAGGAACGTCAGGAACGCGGCCTGCTCCGGCGCCACCTGCATGCTGGCGTGCTCGGGCAGCACCGACCGGGTCTCCTCGGCCAGATCCCGAATGATCTCGTCCGGCGGCGCGCCGTGCGCGACCAGGTAGGCGTGCAACTCGTCGGTGAGCGGGATCGACTTCGTGGTCATGAATGGACGTTACCGAGCGGCTCGACCGATTGGCCGCCCGGCGCGACCTTTGTCCACAAGTCCGTGATCTCCAGACCCAGTTCGGCGAGGAGCCGACGCAGCAACGGCATGGACAACCCGACGACGGTTCCCGGGTCACCCTCGATCCGCTCCACGAACGGCCCGCCCAACCCGTCGATGGTGAACGCGCCCGCCACCGCCAACGGCTCACCCGTGGCGACGTACGCGGCGATCTCGTCGTCACTGATGTCGGCAAAGTGGACGACCGTCGACGCGACTGCCTCCGCTCGCCGCCCGGCGACACCGTCGATCAGGCAGTGTCCGCTGTGCAGGACCCCACTGCGCCCGCGCATCCGCAACCAACGACGGGTGGCGTCCGCCGAATCGGCGGGCTTGCCAAGAATCTCCCCGTCGAACTCGAGCACCGAGTCACACCCGATAACCAGGGTCCGCTGACTGACGGTGCTGGTGCTGGTGCTGGTGCTGGTGCTGGTGCTTGCGGTGCTGGTGCTTGCGGTGTCTCCGGTGGTGGTGGTGTCTTTGGCGTTGGTGGTTGAGCTGTTCGCCGTGGCGGTCAGATTCAGCCGGGTGAGCACCGCCTCGGCCTTGAGCCGGGCCAACTCCAGGCAGAGATCCTCAGCCCGATCGCTCACCACCAGGGATTCGTCCACCCCGCTGACCAGCACGTCCGGCTCGATGCCGGCGGCCCGGAGCGACTTTCGGCGAGCAGGACTGGCAGAGGCCAGCACGAGGCGGAGCGGCAGAGTGTCAGACACCGGCCCGACGTTACCGGCCCGCCACGCGTGACACCCGTTCCCGGCCCTCAGCGCCGCGCCGCGTCCTTGATCGACTCGGCTTCCAGCAAACCGCGGCATCCCAAGCCATCGGACACCCCAACCTCAAGGAACCCGAGTCGATCGAGGCGCCCTCGGCCGTGATCCACTCAGCTTCCAGCAAACCGCGGCATCCCAACCCATCGGACACCCCAACCTCAAGGAACCCGAGTCGATCGAGACGCCCGGCACGCCTAGCGACTGATTCTGGGCGGCGGATCATCCCCGCGCCGCCGACGCCGTGCCACGAAGGCCCACCCAACCCCGACGGCGACGATCACGCCAAGGGTGGCAAAGCCCCGAACCGCCGAGCCGCCATCCTCGCTCGGCCGAGCATCGGCCGTGCCGGCTGGCGCGCTTACCGATTCAAACCCCAGCGGAGGTACGTCCGCCGTCAGTGCCGCCACAAGATCGATCAAGCCGTACCCGTACTCATCGTCCCGGCCGGGCGGGCCTTTGTCGACGGCCGTGGCCGTAAGTCGGTGGGCCACTTCCTGCGCCGGCAGGTAGGGATACTTCGATCTGATCAACGCCGCCGCCCCGGCCACAATCGCCGTTGCACTCGACGTTCCCGTGCCCTTCGAATACTTCCCGCCATAACTGGTGCTGTAGATATCGACCGCAGGCGCGACCACATCGACTTCCGGTCCAGTAACCGAAACGGCGGCATGCTGTCCAGCGCGGTCAACGCCGCCAACAGCAATCACTCCTCCTTCAGTTGCTGGGTAACGGACTCCGGCGTCTGGCGGCCAGTTGCCTGCTGCGGCCACGACTACAATGTTGGCATCCAAAGCAGCTTCTAGTGCTTGCTGAAGCCTGACGCTTGCTCCGGCGACGGCGGAGATACTGATGATGTCCGCGCCGTTAGTGATAGCGAACTCAATTCCGATCGCCAAGGCGTCCGCTTCGCCGATACCGCCAGGTTGGGTATCAAAGATTGGCAGAATTTTCGCCTTTGGGGCGACTCCCAGCGCACCTCGATTACCTGCCGATCCATGGGAGGCAATTAATCCTGCCATAGACGTACCATGGCTATCCTGATCCCTGCGTCCGTCACCGCTCCCTCCGGGAATTACGTCCGTCCCGGCAAGGAGGTTTTCGCGCAAGTCAGGATGAGGGTCGACTCCTGTGTCCGGAACTGCCACGATCACACCGGAACCTTGGCTCACCAAGTGAGCCTCGGAGATGTGTAGGAAGGGTAGATGCCATTGGTCGCCTCGCACTAGATCAGCATCACGTGGTATTTGTGCGAACCCACTAGGAAATAACGCCAGGATTAGAGTGAGACCAAGATTGCCACATCGAAGCGGCCAGATCACCGGCCGAACCCAATAGCGGGTCCGGGGTCAATAGGCCCCTCCTCGGGAGGCAGTACTACTGGCGGCACGCCCTCTTGCGTTTCCCAGGGATGGTCAGGGTCCCAATGGCGAGGGTTTTGTCTCATTCCTGGCCGGCCCTGCACGGGTTCAGAATTGTTGTATAGGGGTGCTCCGCCAAGAGGGCTGTTAGGGCTCCCGTGCGAGCCGCGTCCACCGCTGGGACGAGTGCCCGCTGCGCCAGTCGGGGAAGTTCCGGCGGCACCGCCACCGATAACTCCTCCGACCGGATTGACCCGCCGGGGTGTGGTGGGTGGCGTGGGTGCCATACCTGGGGTTCCTCCGATAATGCCGCCGGCAGGGGGTGTGGAGCGTCCAGGGCTCGGGGGGTGTAATTGATTCACGTCGGCTGCTCCGCCGCGTGATCGATCTAGCGCGCGGACCGGTCCTCGATCGGGCCCTAGCGGTGACCCTATTACTCCTGATGGTGGAGATGGCGTGGGTATTCCCCCTGCTCCGATTGAAGATCCCGGCAATTGACTCACTGGCAAATTCGTGCTCGGTTGTGGCGATTTTTCAGCGACTACGCCACCTAGCACAGGGCCTATCGCCGGCACCGGCGGAGAAGCCTGGAGGGGTATTTTCTGCGGAGCTTGGGTTGAGGAAATGCCCGTCGATGTAGGCAGAGGCACTGACGTGATTGGAGGTATGGCAGGAGGTATCTGGTCACCGTATGCGTCAGAGTTATTGGGTTGCCTCGAAATTCTCGCTGTTGCTGGGGGTTTTTGGAGGATGGCTTGGGCTTGTTGTAGTTCGCCACTCAGGCTGAACATCATCGCCCGTGCCTGCACGTTCAGCCGTTCCAGGTCGCTGTCCGTCACCGGAGCGTCCACGACCCGATTGCCCATGACCGCCTTGGGGTCGGCGGCTGTCGCCTCGTACGCCTGCTTGTGTTTGAGCTTGACCGCGTACTCCTCGTGGAGCTTGCGAAGCTCGGCCCTGGTGGTGCCGATGGCCTGGGTGGCGGCGGACAGTGCGGTGTAGTTGGCGGCGGCTGCGTCGTGGGTGTGTCGCACCTTGGCGATCAGGTCATCGAGTTGGGCGAGGTACGTGCCGGAGGCGGCGCTGGTTTCGGGCGGCCATGCCTCGGCGAGGCCCCGCCGGTACTCCTGAAGTCGGCCGAGGTGGATCTGGGCCAGGTCGCAGACCTTGCGCCAGCCGGCGACCTGTTTCCAGTGGTTGGTGGTGTCGTGGTCCTGGAGGCACGCCCACATGCTGTTGAGGTCCATCAGGTGCCAGTCGGTCTGGCCGGAGGTGCGGCCGCCACCACGCTCGATCACGGGAGGACCACCGGCCTTTCGCTGTCGGGGCCGGTGGGGTCGCTCAGTGTCGGCGTCCGGCTGCCGGGCAGGACGGTTCCCGGGTCGGCGAGGGCGTGTTTGACGTCCACGGCGCGGGCGGCGGAGAAGGCGTCGCTGTCGGCGTACTGGGTGGCGACCCGGTCGGCGACGGCGGCCAGGTGGCCCGTGGCACCACGGAGGGCGTACACCATGTCGGTCGTGGCCTGCTGCGTCTCGTGGTGGGCGTGCAGGAAGGTGACCAGTTCGACGAACGCGTCGCAGGGGTTGGGCACCTTCGCGGACATGTCTTCGGCGATGTACGGCAGGTGGGGCGCGTAGTTGCTTTCGACCTCGGCGGCGAGCCGGTCGGCGAACTCGCGGAGTTGACGGATGTCGGCCTCGATGCCGCCGTAGTCGTGCAGCCAGGGCGCCGGCTGGTCCTCTTCGGGGATCATCGACCCTCCCTGTCCGTCACCGCACCGTTTCCCTCAGTGAGATTAACGGCTACGCGCCATCCTGGCAGCCCCCGGAATGGGAACCGGGGTCAGCGAGGCAGACCGGAGGCGCGCCAGGTGTCGGGGCGGACCGGCCGGCCGCTGCGCGCCCAGGCGGACGTGGCCGCCGGCGCGGGTGCGGTAGCCGGTCGGGACCGCACGATGACCGCCCCGACCAGGGCGGCCAATTCCTCGGCGGTGGGCACGCCGCGGACGACCCGGAACAGCGGCTCTTCGGCAGGCATGCCGCCAGGGTACGCGGCCCGAACTCACGTCACACGCACAGTGGCGTGCCGGCGGTGTGACCGTCGGCGGGTCCGGGTACCGTCTCAGCGATGTCGAACGCGCTTCCCCAACTCGTCGCTGACCGATACCGGCTTCTGTCGCCGCTCGGCCAGGGCGGCATGGGTCGGGTGTGGAAGGCGCGCGACGAGGTGTTGCACCGGGACGTCGCCATCAAGGAGTTGGTGCCGCCGCCCGGCCTCACCGACGAGGAACGCCGCGAGATGCGGGAGCGGTCGCTGCGCGAGGCGCGTGCCATCGCCCGGCTGAACCACGTCAACGTGGTACGCATCTTCGACGTCCTGCGGACCGACGGCGACCCGTGGATCGTCATGGAGTACGTGGCGTCGAGGTCGTTGCAGGACACCCTCGCCGAGGACGGGCCGGTGTCGGTGGCCCAGACGATCGAGATCGGCCTGGGCGTGCTCGGCGCGTTGAACGCGGCGCACAAGGCTGGCGTCATGCACCGCGACGTCAAGCCGGGCAACGTGCTGCTGGGCGAGGACGGCCGGGTGGTGTTGACAGATTTCGGTCTCGCCACGATCCCCGGTGACCCGAACGTGACCCGTACCGGCATGGTGCTCGGCTCACCCGCGTACATCTCGCCGGAGCGGGCCCGGGAGGGCACCGCCGGGCCGGAGGCCGACCTCTGGTCGCTGGGCGCGACGCTGTACGCGGCGGTGGAGGGCAAGTCGCCGTACGCGCGGCCGTCCGCGATCGCCACGCTGGCCGCGTTGGCCACCGAGCCGATGCCGCCGCCGAAGAACGCCGGTCCACTGAAGGCGGTCCTCACCGGGCTGCTTCAGAAGGACCCGAAGGAGCGCATCACCGCAGAGGTGGCGGAGCGGTTGCTGCGCCGCGCGGGTGGCAAGCGGACGCGGGGGATCTCACTGCTCGACGGCGTACGCCGGCCGGGGCCGAACGGCCCGCGTGAGCCGCGCCCGCCGCTCGTGCCGGCACCACGGCCGGCCGAGGAGGTCACCGATCGTCCGGTGTCGCCGCCTGCTCCGCGTACCCCGCCGCCGGTAGCCCCAGCCGCGGCCGGGCCGGCGGTGGCCGACGCGACGCCGACGGAGGTCGTGCCGGCCGGCGCGAACGCCGAGCCGACGGCAACGGTGCCGGCCGAGCCGACCGCGACGATCGACCGCCCGGCCCCGCCGCCGGCCGAGCCGACCGCCGTGGTGTCCGCCGGGAGCGATGCGAGCAGCGACGGTACGACGGACGGCGACGACGAGCCGACGGCCGTCGACGGCCCGCCGCCGGTCGCGCCGGAGCAGCGCAAACCCTCGACGCCCACGTCGGTCATGCCGCCGGTGGGTCCGGCGGGGCGCGCGGCGGTCCCGCAGTTTGAGGGTACGAAGCCGAACAACACCCGCCGGAACGTGCTGATCGGTGCGCTGGTGGCCCTGCTGCTGGTCGGCCTGGTGGTGATCGTGCCGATGCTGACCAAGGGCGACGACGACGGCACCCAGCAGGCCGACCCGACGACTGCCGCCGCGACGACCGGGGCCGCGCCGACGACCGCCCCGGCGGCGCCCCCGCCGACGAGCGCCCCTCCCAGCCCGACTCCGTCGGCCACGCCGTCCGTGGACCCGAACGCACTGCCGGCAGGCTGGAAGCTGCACAAGGATCCGGCCGGCTTCACGCTGCCGATCCCCGACGGGTGGGTCCGTAGCCAGCCCGATGGCAGCACCGTGGTCTTCGACCAGTCCAACGGGCCGGGCGAGCTGCTGGTGCAGTGGACCCCCACGCCGGCGGACGATGCGGTCGCGGACTGGCGGGAGCAGGAGCCGAACCGCAAGAACTTTGTCAAGAACTACCAGTACCTCAGCATCAAGCCGTGCAACTTCTGGAAGACCTGCGGCGACTGGGAGTGGCTGGAGACCCGTGACGGGCAGCGGATCCACGTCCGTAACCGCGGGTTCGTGACGGCCAGCAACCGTGGGTACGCCCTGCGGTGGGAGATCGCGGACAAGGACTGGCAGGCCAATCTGCCGAACTTTGACCGGGTCGCCAAGGGCTTCGTGCCCGACCGCAAGGACTGAAACTCATTCGCATGACTTTCCGTTGTCGTGGGTACATGACCTTCGACGACGGAAGGAGGTACGACATGGGTTACCGACGGAGGGACGCCAAGCCCCGGCTGGCACTGTGGATGCTCGTCGCCTTCGGCGACGCGGTCCTGCTGCTGGTCGCCGTGGGAATGCCGGTGTTCATCGCACTGCTCAGCGTCGTGACCGTTGCCGTCGGCGGGGTCGGCCTGTGGCGGCTGACCCGGCGGGGTGCGCTTGCCTCCGAGGAGAGCCAGGTGCCGGCCCTGAGCCGACGGCGGGCCTGACCGTAACCGGTGGTGTGGCGGCAGCCGGACCGATTGTGCACCGCGAGGTGATAGTCGATCCCGCTGCCGCCAACGGCCCGATCAGGTGTTGTTCGCGAGGGCGATGAGGCGGCTCCGGTCGCCGTTCCAGTAGTTGCGGTCCACGTTGCCGCTGATCCCGGAGACGGCGCCGCTGCTGGTGTACTGCCAGAAGCTCCACACCGGAGCGCCGGCCGGCAGTGCGCCCGGGGTGCTCGACCAGCGGGCCAGCCACAGCGGGTGGTTGGCCCACGGGCCGGTCCAACTGCCGGTGCACTGGTTCCACCAGCTCGTGGTGGTGTAGATGACCGCGTACCGGCCGGTGCGCGAGCGGTAGGTGTTCAGGAAGTCCTGCACCCAGTTACGCATGCCGGTCGTGCTGAGTCCGTAGCAGTAGCCGCCGCTGTACGGGTTTGCCTCGATGTCCAGCGCCGCCGGCAGGGTGCGGCTGTCCGCCGACCACGCGCCACCGTTGGAGGCCAGGTAGTTGGCCTGGGTCGAGCCGGCGGAGATGTTCGGCCGGGCGAAGTGGTACGCCCCGCGGATCACCCCGGCGTTGTAGGCGTTGACGTAGTTCGCGTTGAAGGCGGAGTCCTTGACGCTGGTGCCCTCGGTCGCCTTGATGAAGGCGAACTCGATGCCCGCGTTCCGGACACTGGTCCAGTTGATGCTGCCCTGGTAGTGGGACACGTCGACGCCGGCGGTGGTGGCCGCCGCCGCTGGGCCGGCGGTCGCGACCAGGGTCGCCGCCGCGGTGGCGAGGACGGTGAGGCCGGCCGCGAGCGCGCGGCGCAGCGATGATCGGGTACGGGCCATGAGTGCCTCCAGGGACGCCGGTCTATTGACGCCCATCTTTGGAGCTAAGTGCCCTTGATTGCAAGAGTTGTAGAGGAAACTTTCATCGATGGGCTGCGATCGCCCGGTGGCGGGATTCGAACGGATCAGCGCAGCGTGGCCGGGTCGAGCTGCCAGCGGAACGGTTCCGCGATGCTCAACGTCTCGCCGGCCTTGGCGACCTGGTCCTCGACGTAGTGCTCGCCGTCGAGCCGGTAGAGGCGCAACGAGTGACCGCCACCGTCCTGCTCGACCAGCAGGTACCAGGGGATTCGCGCGATCGCGTAGAGCTGCATCTTGACCAGGCGGTCAGCAGCAGCGTTGCCGGGCGAGACGATCTCGCATACCAACACCACTTCGGCGGCCTCCACCGCCGTGCCCTCGTCGTCGGTGTCTGCGACGACGACGTCCGGGATGACTATCCGGTCCGGCCCAAGCCGAACGTTGACCGCCTCGAAAACGAGGAGGGGTCGTGGCCTCACCGCACGACGCAGGCTGTAGACCAGTTCCCACGACACCAGCTGGTGCCGCTTGCTCGGCGCAGGCCTCACGATCAGGCTCCCGTCGAGCAGCTCGATTCGGTCCGGGGTCTCACCCAGGGCGAAATAGTCGGCCTCGGTCCAGAGCCCGACGTGGTGTCCCAGGGGTTCCGCGCTCATTGGCCCTCACCTCCCGCTTCACTCGCCACCCGATCAGTCTCACAGGATACGAGCCGGTGCCTCGACAGCGACACGGAACGCCGCCGGTAGGCTCGCGCCCCATGATGTCGATCGACGGACTGGGCGAGATGTGGGACACGCTGTTCGGCGCGCAGCCGGACCCGCCCCCGCTGCTGGTGCTGATCACCGCGGTCATCGCGCTGGTGGTGGTGTCCACCCGGCTGCCCTGGCGGATCGCCCGCAACGCCATCACCATCGCCCATGAGGGCGGGCACGCGCTCGTCGCTCTGCTCACCGGTCGCAAGCTGCGTGGCATCCGGCTGCACTCGGACACGTCCGGGCTGACGCTCTCCGCCGGTCGGCCCACCGGGCCGGGCATGATCCTGACCCTGCTCGCCGGGTACGTCGCCCCGCCGCTGATCGGGTTGGCCGGCGCCTGGCTGCTCGGCGGTAACCGGATCACCCTGCTGCTCTGGGTCGCGGTGGTGCTGCTGCTCGCCATGCTGGTCATGATCCGCAATGCGTTCGGCGTGGTGTCGCTGCTGGTCACCGGGGCGCTGGTGTTCGTCGTCTCGTGGTACGCGGCGCCGCAGGTGCAGGCCGCGTTCGCGTACACCGGGGTGTGGTTCCTGCTGCTCGGCGGGGTGCGGCCGGTGGTGGAGCTGCAACGCCTGCGCGCGCGTGGCCGGATGCCCGCCTCCGACGCCGACCAGCTCGCGGGGCTGACCCCGTTCCCGGCGTTCTTCTGGGTCACGGTCTTCGCCCTGGTCAACCTGGTCGCCCTGGTGGCCGGCGCCCTGCTGCTAACCGGCCCCATCCTCACCGACGCCGGCCTAACCCTCTAACCCCTCGCCCCCGCCCCGCCCCCGCGCCCCCGCGCCCCGCCTCCCCGTCGATCATGGAGTTGTGGTGGGCCACCAAAGCCGCAATCCATATGCATTCGGGCACCATGACTCCATGATCGACGGGGTGCGTCGGGCGGGCCCGGGCAGAATGGGGCCCATGCGATATGTGATCATCGGGGCGGGCGCGGTTGGCGGGACCATCGGCGTACGGCTGGCGCAGGCCGACCGGGACGTGACCCTGGTGGCCCGCGGCGCGCACCTGGACGCGATCCGGGCGCGCGGCCTGACGCTGCGGCAGCCCGACGGCGACGTGACCGCCCGGCTCGCCGCCGTCGACGGCCCGGGTGACCGGCCGCTGCCCGCCGACACGGTGCTGGTGCTCACCGTCAAGTCGCAGGACACCGAGGCGGCGCTGGCGACGTGGGTGGACGCCCCGGTCGCCGGCGGTGGTACGGCCGGCGAGCGACTGCCGCTGGTCACCGCGCAGAACGGGGTGGCGAACGAGCGGGCCGCCCTGCGGCTCTTCGCCGATGTGCATCCGGTCTGTGTCTGGCTGCCGGCCACCCACCTGGACCCGGGCGTGGTGGTGGCGAACGGACACCCGCACCCCGGCATGCTCCACATCGGCCGCTATCCGGGCGGCGCCGACGACACCGACCGGGCGATCGCCGCCGACCTGACCGCCGCCGGTTTCGTCGCGCCGGTCCGCGAGGACGTGCTGCGCTGGAAGTACGGCAAGCTGCTCAGCAACCTCGGCAACGGCCTTCAGGCGCTGCTCGGGGAGGACATCCCGGACGCCCTCGTCGAGCGGGTACGCGCCGAGGGCGTCGCCGCGCTCGCCGCCGCCCGCATCCCGCACACCTCCCCGGCGGAGGAGCGGGCCGAACGCGGTGACCTGGTGCAGCAGCGCCCGGTCGGCGGCGCCGACCGGGCCGGAGGCTCCACCTGGCAGAGCCTGGCCCGCGCCACCGGCTCGACCGAGGTCGACCACCTCAACGGGGAGATCGCGTTACTTGGCCGGCTGCACGGCGTACCGACGCCAGCGAACGTGTCCGTCCAGCGGGCGGTACGGCGGGCCGCGCGGCAACGGATCGCGGCCGGCGCGTTCCCGCTCGCCGAGCTGGAGAAGATGATCGCCTGAACCGGGCAACCGGAGGCCCCGCACGGCGCGTGTTCCCTGCGACCGACACGGGGAGGTAACGGGTGCCGGACGTCGACGGGTTCGACGAGTTCTACCGGGGGAGCCGACAACGGCTGCTCGGTTTCGTCTATGCCCTCACCGGCGACCGGGTCGAGGCCCAGGACGCGGTGCAGGAGGCGTACATCCGGGCGTGGCAGCGGTGGTCGACGATCAGCGGGTACGACGACCCGGAGGCCTGGGTGCGGGTGGTTGCCAGCCGCATCGCCGTCAGCCGGTGGCGCAGCCTGCGTAGTCGCGCCCGCGCGTACCTGCGGCACGGGGCGACCGAGACCGTCCCCGGGCCGGGCACCGACACCGTCGAGGTGGTCGCCGCCCTGCGCCGGCTGCCCGAGGAGCAGCGCGTCGCCATCGCCCTGTACTACCTGGTCGGTATGCCGGTCGCCGAGGTGGCGCGGGAGACCGCCGCTCCGGTCGGCACGGTCAAGGCCCGCCTCTCCCGGGGGCGTACCGCGCTCGCCGGCCTGCTCGCCGTCTCTGACCTGGAGGAGGCCACCGATGCGTGACGACCCGACGTTCGTCAAACAGATCCAGCGGGAGCTGCGGGACGTGCGCTGGCCTGCCCCGGAGGAGATCCGCGTCAGAGCCCGTCGCCGGAGCCAGCGCAGGATCGCGGTGGCCACCGTCGTACTGGCTCTCGCCGGGGTCTCCGCCGTGGCGGTCGCCGCCCCGAGGACGTCTCCGCCGCCGTCCCCGCCGGCCGCTGCCCCCTCCGCTTCGCCTACTCGGCACGAGATCACTACCGACGCCCTGTTGCAGCCGGCCGACCTGTCGCAGCAGGTCGAAGTGCAGCTCAGCCAATCAGGGCTGGGCGAGCCGGTCCGGCTGGATTACCTGCTTGAGGCCTGCCGGACAAGCCAGGGGCGCTCGGCCGGCACGGCGTATTCGATCCTGTCCCGCTCGCAGACGTTCGTGCCCAGACGCGCGGCGCCGATCCTCATCCAATCGGATGGCCTGGTCACGCAGGATCTGTTCCGGCTGACCCCGGACGCGGCCATCCAGCTTCTCGCCACGCTGGACGACGTGGTCGCCCCGTGTGCCGAGTGGACCAGCGTTGGAGAGTACGAGGTGGGCGGCGCGACGGGCACCGGGATGGCAACGCACCGCTGGGCGGTGGTCCAGCGGGGTTTCGCCGGCGACGGGGCCGCGCTGCTGCGGCACACCGGTACGCAGCCCGTCGACCAGAAGACGGGCGAGCCCATCGGTTCGGCGTCCCGGCCGGACACCACCGCCGTGGTTCGGGTTGGTGACCTGATCACTGTGCTCAGACTGGGGCAGGCCGGCACCGAGCTGGATCTGCGCCGCCTGGCGGAGATCGCCGCCCGCCGGATGTGCGCCGCCGCCAACCCGGCCTGCTGACCCTGCTCGATCCGTGCAACTTCGGCGATGTTGCTGCCTCCCGGCGCCGGGAAGCAGCAGTTTCCCCGAAGTTGCGCGGATCCACCGCGACCAGCCCGGAGCGAGCCGATGCGCGACCGCGCCAAGCGCGACCGGGCGCCGGGATCAGAGCGGGATGTTGCCGTGCTTCTTCGGGGGCAGGGTCTCGCGCTTCGTCCGCAGGACGCGCAGCGCCCGGACGATCTGGGTACGCGTCTCGTGCGGCGCGATCACCGAGTCGACGTACCCGCGCTCGGCCGCCACGTACGGGTTGGCCAGGGTGTCCTCGTACTCGGCGATCTTCTGGGCCCGGACCGCCGCCGGGTCCTCGGCGCCGGCCAGCTCGGAGCGGTAGAGGATGTTCACCGCTCCCTGCGCGCCCATCACGGCGATCTGCGCGGTCGGCCACGCGAAGTTCAGGTCCGCGCCGAGGTGCTTCGAGCCCATCACGTCGTACGCCCCGCCGTAGGCCTTGCGGGTGATCACGGTGACCTTGGGGACGGTCGCCTCGGCGTACGCGTAGATGAGCTTGGCGCCCCGGCGGATGATGCCGTCCCACTCCTGACCGGTGCCGGGCAGGAAGCCGGGCACGTCCACGAAGGTCAACACCGGGATGTTGAACGCGTCGCAGGTGCGCACGAACCGGGCCGCCTTCTCGGAGGCGGCGATGTCCAGGGTGCCGGCGAAGTGCATCGGCTGGTTGGCGACCACACCGACCGGCCGGCCCTCCACCCGGCCGTAGCCGATGACGATGTTCTGCGCGTAGAGCGGCTGGACCTCCAGGAACTCCCCGTCGTCCAGGACGTGCTCGATGACGGTGCGGATGTCGTACGGCTGGTTGGCCGAGTCCGGGATGAGCGTGTCCAGCTCACGGTCCTCGTCGGTGACGTCGAGATCCGCGTCAACGGAGAAGACGACCGGCTCGTCGAGGTTGTTCGACGGCAGGTACGACAGCAGCGCCTTGACGTAGTCGACCGCGTCGTCCTCGTCGCTGGCGAGGTAGTGCGCGTTGCCGCTGCGCGTGTTGTGCGTACGGGCCCCGCCCAGCTCCTCCATCCCGACGTCCTCGCCGGTCACCGTCTTGATCACGTCGGGGCCGGTGATGAACATGTGGGAGGTCTGGTCGACCATGACGGTGAAGTCGGTGACCGCCGGGGAGTAGACCGCGCCGCCGGCGCAGGGCCCCATCACCAGCGAGATCTGCGGGATGACCCCGGACGCCCGCACGTTCCGGAAGAAGATTTCCCCGTACCGGCCGAGCGACACCACGCCCTCCTGGATGCGGGCGCCGCCGGAGTCGTTGATGCCGATCACCGGGCAACCGATCTTCATGGCGAGGTCCATCACCTTGACGATCTTCTCGCCGAAGACCTCGCCGAGCGAGCCGCCGAAGACGGTGAAGTCCTGGGCGAAGACGCACACCTGCCGGCCGTCGACCGTGCCGTAGCCGGTCACCACGCCGTCGCCGTACGGGCGGTTGCGCTCCAGCCCGAAGGCCGTGGACCGGTGCCGGGCCAGCTCGTCCAGCTCGACGAAGGAACCCTCGTCGAGCAGCATGTCGATCCGCTCGCGGGCGGTCTTCTTGCCCCGGGCGTGCTGCTTCTCGACCGCGCGCGCCGACCCGGCGTGCACCGCCTCGTCGACCCGGCGCTCCAGGTCCGCCAGCTTGCCGGCAGTGCTGTGGATGTTGGTCCCGGTCTCGGTAGTCACCCAGGGAATATAACGATGGTTCAGGTGGGAGCGTCTGTGCAGTACGCCTCAACGCCGGCACCGCTCGCCGCCGTAGGCTGACGGGATGCCGGGCTCCCCGTACACCGATCTGGACCGACCGCCGCTGTCGGCGGCCCGGCTGCGGCGCGCGCTGGTCGCGCCGAACGGACCCTGGGCCCGCCTGGAGCTGCACGCCGAGACGGGCTCCACGAACGCGGACGTGTCCGAGGCCGCCGCCGCGGGCGAGCCGGAAGGGCTGGTCGTGGTCGCGGAGCGGCAGACCGCCGGGCGGGGTCGCCGCGGTCGGGTCTGGCAGTCGCCGCCGCGCGCGGGGATCACCACCAGCGTCCTGCTGCGGCCCGGCGAGGCCGTGCCGGACCGTGGGTGGGCGCCCGTTCCACCGACGGGGTACGGCTGGCTGCCGCTTCTCGCGGGCGTCGCGCTGGTCGAGGCGGTGGCCCGGCTGGCCGAGCTGGACGCCGCCCTGAAGTGGCCCAACGATCTGCTGATCGGCGACGCGAAGTGTGCCGGTGTGCTGGCCGAGGCGGTGCCGGGGCGCTCGCCGGCCCAACCGCCCGCCATCGTCCTCGGCATCGGCCTCAACGTGACCCTGCGGGCCGACGAGCTGCCGGTGAACCCGACCGGGTTGCCGGCCACCTCGCTGCAACTGGCCGGCGCGGCGGCCACCGACCGGGATCCGCTGCTCCGGGCGCTGCTGCGCTCGGTGGCGGAATGGTACGACCGCTGGCGCACCGCCGGTGGGGACGCCGAGGCGAGCGGCCTGCGCGACGCCTACGTGGCGTCCTGCGCGACGATCGGTCGCGAGGTACGGGTCCTGCTGCCCAACGGCGAGACCCGCACCGGCACCGCAACGGGCATCGACAGTGACGGCCAACTCCAGCTGACCACCTCCACCGAAACCCGATCCATAGCGGCCGGAGACGTCCTCCACCTGCGCTGAGCCCCTCTTCGCGGCGATCTTGCACTTGCTGTCGTGGCGTACCGGGCTCAAGGCCGTGTAACGGCGACCGAAAGTGCAAGATCGCGGAAGCTCGGGTGGGGCCGCGTGGCGGATGTCGCCGAGTGGCTTTCGGGGTTTACGGTCGGCGCGACAAAGAAAAGGCGTTGGAGGTTGTCGTGGCGTTCCCCGAAGACGTGCTCACGAAGGACGAGCACGTCGTGCTCCACCTACACCCGCACTGGAAGGCTCTGGTCCGGCCGATCCTGGTGCTGGTCCTCGCCATCGCCGCCGTGGTGGTCGGCGTGCTCCTGCTGCCCGAGAGTTCCGGCGGTTCGATCGCGTTGGCCGTGATCGGCGCGATCGGCCTGGTCGCGGTCCTCTGGCTCGGTCTGTGGCCGTTCCTGGTCTGGCGTACCACCCATTACCTGTTCACCAACGAGCGCGTGCTGTTGCAGCAGGGTGTGTTCTCCCGGGACCGGCGGGACCTTCCGCTCACCCGGATCAACGACCACTCGATGAACCAGCACTTCTTCGAGCGGCTGCTCGGCTGCGGCACCCTCACCATCGAGTCCGCTGGCGAACGCGGCCAGTCGGTGCTCAAGGACGTACCGGGGGTCGGCCGGGTGCAGACCACCCTCTACGAGCTGGTCGAGGCGCAGCACGACAAGCACTCGCTGGGCGACGGGGAGATGCGCGACATCCTCGCCGACATGCGCGAGGGCAAGCCGTTGCGCGACACCACGAGCTGAGCCGATCGGCATTGGCCACTCCGGCCCGAGGACCGGGGTCGGAGTGGTCAGGTGTGCTGAGCGGCCCCGGCCGTCGCCGGCCCCGCCGAAGTCTGTTCCGACCCGGCCGGCTCTGCCCCAGCCTGTTCTGGGGGAGCCGGAGCCGGTTCGGTCGAGGACGGCCCGGCCTCCTCGGGGTCTGTCTTGACCGGCCGTAGCGCGAACCAGCCACGGAAGCGTGTCCGCAGCACCTCCTGCTCGGGCCGGTTGTCCGGGCCGAGGCGGAGCATGGTGCCGGTGAGGATGACGGTGCCAAGCCCCGCGCGAGCGTCCGAGGGGCGCGCGCCCATCACGTCGACCCGGACGGCGAGACGGTCCCCGGCACGGACCGGGGCGAGCCACCGCAACTCCTCCAGGCCGGGGGAGGCGTCCGCCGCCGCGCGGGACAGCAGGTGATCGACGTACGCCCGCATGAACAGGCTGACCGTGTAGAAGCCGCTCGCGATGACCCCGCCGTACTGACTGGCCTCGGCCAGCTCCTGGTCGACGTGGTACCACTGCGGGTCGAAGCGCCGGGCGAAGGCCCGCATCTCGTCGCCGTCGACGGTCACCGTCCCGAGGTCGACGGTGAGCCCCGGGACGAGGTCCTCGAAGAACAGCTCGGCGGCCGCTCCGGTGCCGGAGCGGGGGGTGGGAGCCGTCACCGGCGGGGTGCGCGACGCGTGCCGGCGTGCAGCTCCGCAGCGAGTTCCGCGTCCAGGTCGGCGGTCATCGGCCGCCCCTGCACGGGGGCGGCGCCGGTCGGGCCGGGTGCCGGGCCGGGCCGGTCAGCGGACTGCGCCTCTTCCAGCTCGGAGACCGATTCGGCCAGCTCGGCGACCGGGTCCATCTCGGCCATGGTGTCCCACTCGTCGCGCGGGATGTCGTGCCAGGTCGGCTCGGTCTTCGTGGCTTCCTCGTCGGGCGTGACGGGCTGGAAGACGAAGGTCCGGTAGGACCAGAAGCGGAACAGGGTGGCCAGCAGGACACCGGCGGTCTTCGCCACGTTCAGCGCCAGCAGGCCGTGTACGCCGAGGCCGTACTTGGCCCCGGCCACCGCGCCCAGTTCGATGAGCAGGCCGGCACCGTTGAACAGGAAGAACAGGACGTACTCCCGGCGAAGCGCCGATTTCGGGCGATCCCGGTACGTCCAGTGGCGATTCATCAGATACGACGTGATCGTGGCGACGATCGTCGCGATCACGGTCGCCTTCAACTGACCGTTGACGAAAACGGTAAGTGCAAGGACATTGAACACCGCGTAATTGATGACGGTGTTGATGCCGCCGACGATGCCGAATTTGAGCGCCTCGTGGATGAACTTCTGCCAGCGCTCAGGCAGCAGACGGACAAGACGCATGCGAAACACCTTAGGGCAGTCGGTAGAGCCGGCGGTCACCGGCCGGACGAGGTGGGCGACAGGTCACGCCCCGTGATCCCGGTCGTCCTCCACCTGCGGAACGACCGGAGTTCCCGCTTCGACGAAGACGAACCGCCGGTAGGACCAGAATCGGAACAGCGTCCCGAGGCCGGTGCCCACGACGAAGCTGGCGATGTTGTCGGCTAGCTGGGTCTGGAAGACGGCGGGCCAGATGCTGCCGAGCCCGTACCGGCTGATCGCGAGGCAGCCCACCGCGATCCCCAGGCCGACAGCGTTGAAGAAGAAGAACAGCGCGTACTCCCGCGCCGGGTTGCTGCGCTGGCGGTGCCGCCAGGTCCAGAAGCGGTTGCCCAGGAAGGCGAAGGTCGCGGCGATCACCGTCGAGATGGTCTTGGCCGTCACCTGCTCCATGCCGCGCGCCGTCGTCAGGTAGTTGAAGAGCGCGAAGTCGACGAGGAAGGCGATCCCGCCCACCGTGGCGAACTTGCTCAACTCGCGCACGAGGTGACCGAAACGGTCGACCAGTGCGCGGACCAGACCCGGTCGGGTCTGCCGGGGGCCCGGTTGCTCCCCGGTCATCGTGGCGGCCACGGGGCGAGCCTACCGGCTGTGGAGGTGTCGGCGGGGGAGCAACGGCGAGGGGGACATCGTCGCCCATCGCGGCCCTGTCAGCCGGTGTGCCGCCGATGAACGCAGCGTAACCAGAAGGGAGGACTGACGCGGCTCGGAACGGGAATCCGCGAACCGGTCGGCAGGGTGGGTTGACGGCCCGACCGCAACACGCGTCGACCGGGGTGCACAACAAGTTTGCGTGAAACTGCGCAGGAAAGCGGGTATCAGATCGTGATGCCGCAGCGTGGCCGAACCTTGTGCAGTTCTTCACAACCAGTCCCACTGACTCGGAAGGCTGCCCGGTTTACGCTGAGCCCAATCCCAGGTTTCCACGAAGGCGGCGCTTCGCGTCGCTGAGACTCGTGCATCCCATAGATCGGTCAGCGTCGACCACAAGGAGATGTGTCATGGTTGCTCCGGCTGTAGTGCGGGGTATCGATCAGGCCCCGACGTCCCATCCGAAACTGCTTGCCTGGGTTCGTGAGGTCGCGGAACTGACCACCCCCGACCGGGTCGTGTGGGTGGACGGGTCCGACGAGGAGTGGCGCCGCCTCACCGATGAGCTGGTCGAGGCCGGCACCCTCATCCGGTTGAACCCGGAGAAGAAGCCGAACTCGTTCCACGCGCGCACCGACCCGACGGACGTCGCCCGGGTCGAGGAGCGCACCTTCATCTGCTCCGTCGACGAGGCGGACGCCGGCCCCACCAACAACTGGATGGCGCCGGCCGAGATGAAGCGGACGATGACCGATCTGTACCGCGGCTCGATGCGTGGTCGCACCATGTACGTCATTCCGTTCGTCATGGGTCCGGTCGAGGCCGAGAGCCCCATGTTCGGCGTCGAGATCACCGACAGCCCGTACGTGGTGGCCTCCATGCGCATCATGACCCGGATGGGCGCGGCGATCCTCGAGGCGATGGGCGACGACGCGGACTTCGTGCACGCGCTGCACTCGATCGGCGCCCCGCTCGCTCCGGGCCAGCAGGACGTACCGTGGCCCTGCAACGAGACCAAGTACATCTCGCACTTTCCGGAGACCCGCGAGATCTGGTCGTACGGCTCCGGGTACGGCGGCAACTCGCTGCTCGGCAAGAAGTGCTACTCGCTGCGTATCGCCAGCGTGATGGGCCGGGACGAGGGTTGGCTCGCCGAGCACATGCTCATCCTCAAGATCACCTCGCCGGAGGGCAAGGTCCACCACATCGCCGGGGCCTTCCCGTCCGCCTGCGGTAAGACCAACCTGGCCATGGTGGAGCCGACCATCCCGGGCTGGAAGGTCGAGACCATCGGCGACGACATCGCCTGGATGCGGTTCGGCCCGGATGGCCGGCTCTACGCGGTCAACCCGGAGTACGGCCTCTTCGGCGTCGCGCCCGGCACCGACTGGAAGACCAACGCCAATGCCATGCGGACGCTGGACCGCGGCAACTCGGTCTTCACCAACGTGGGCCTCACCGACGACGGCGACGTCTGGTGGGAGGG
Organism: Micromonospora sp. DT44; assembly: GCF_049841635.1. Classification (NCBI taxonomy): domain Bacteria; kingdom Bacillati; phylum Actinomycetota; class Actinomycetes; order Micromonosporales; family Micromonosporaceae; genus Micromonospora; species Micromonospora sp. DT44. Next base: position 34,478 of record NZ_JBNCKS010000062.1, read on the forward strand.
CATGGGGGAGCCCCCGGCGCACCTGATCGACTGGAAGGGCAACGACTGGACACCGGAGAGCGACAGCCTCTCCTCGCACGCGAACAGCCGGTTCTGCACGCCGATCACGCAGTGCCCCATCCTCGCCGACGAGTACTTCGACCCGAACGGCGTACCGATCGACGCGATCCTCTTCGGTGGCCGCCGCAAGGACACCATTCCGCTGGTGACCGAGGCCCGCGACTGGGTGCACGGCGTCTACATGGGCGCGACGCTCTCGTCCGAGACGACGGCCGCCGCGTCCGGCGCGGTGGGTGTGGTCCGCCGCGACCCGATGGCGATGCTGCCCTTCATCGGCTACCACGCGGGCGACTACTTCCGGCACTGGATCGAGATGGGCAAGGGCACCGACGGCGACGAGGCCAAGCTGCCGAAGATCTACTACGTCAACTGGTTCCGGAAGGACCCGGACGGCTCGTTCCTGTGGCCGGGCTTCGGCGAGAACTCCCGGGTGCTCAAGTGGATCGTCGAGCGGATCGAGGGCACGGCCGACGCGGTCGAGACCCCGGTGGGCATGGTCCCGGCGCAGGACGCGCTCGACGTCGAGGGACTGGACATGACCCCGGAGGACGTCCGGATCGCGCTGAAGGTCGACCCGGACGAGTGGCGCAACGAGCTGCCGATGATCACCGAGTGGTTCGAGAAGTTCGGGGACAAGCTGCCCGGCGTGCTGTGGGCCGAGTTGGACGCGCTGCGCGCCCGACTGGACGCGGCACAACCCCAGCGCCAGGTGTGAACATCGCCCGTCGCGGGCAACAACGGATCCCATGAGGACGGCCGCCGAGACCGAGGTCCGGCGGCCGTCCGCCGTCCGCGCGCTCACCCTCCTGCTCGCGACGGCAGCGGCGGCCACCGTCGTGGTCGAGCTGCTCAATTGGTGGTACGCCCCGGAGCAGGGCTTCGGTCTGGCCGTACGCACCGGCTGGGCCATGCTGCGCTCGTTCGGCTTTCTGCTGCTGATCGGGCACGTGCGCAGGGGCCGGACGGTGGCCCGCCCGTTCGGGTTGATCCTCGCGGTCACCACGATCTTCGCCGTCGGCCGGCTGATCGTGCCCCGGCAGGGAGTGCCGCCGCTGCCGGGACTGCTCGGCTTCGCCGCGCTCACCGCTCTGTGTGTGGCGGTGGTCTGGCTGCTCTACCGCTCGTCGGCCCTCGCCGGGCACCTGGTTCGGCACCGGCCCCGACTGGTCATCGACAAGACCGGCATCTCGTGGCGGGAGACGCCTCCGCGCCGGCCGCAGGTGAGCGCGTGGTTGTTGACCAGCCGCGTGGCGGCGTTCACCTACAGCCCGCTGATGCTGGTGCCGGCGCTGGTGGCCGGGGGCGCCATCCTGGACGATCGTCTCTCCGCCGTGCCGGCCGTGCTGTTCTGGTTCGGCGCCGGCATCGCGGCCAGCTACGCCGTGCTGTTCTGCACCGCGTTCCTGATGCGAGGCAAGGACTGGGCGCGGGGCCTGCTGGTCGTCGTCACGCTGGGCGTACTCGCGGTGGACCTTCCGCTGTGCTGGTGGCTGCTGGGCCTGGACGGCCTGATCCGCGACGGCGCCCCGCTGGTAGCCGCCGCAACCCTGGCCCTCTACGGCCTACGCCGAGCCTCCCGCGCCCCCGAAGCCACCCCCACCTAACCCCGTTACCTTTTTGATCGTCCCCAGCCGGGGACCCTCGGTCGCCCGGCCCGGTATGACTTCCTGCCCCTGTCGT
>NZ_JBNCKS010000063.1:0-35965 GCF_049841635.1 Micromonospora sp. DT44
CTATACCGGAGCTCCGCTGCCTCGTCTCCACGACACGCTTGACGGCCTACCGAAACGCCTAACTGAACGGCGTTGGGACTAGTACGCCGCTCCAACCTTCTGGGGTACGCGGAGCGTTACCAGGGCGGCACATTCCTCAGTGGAGAAATCCACTCGACGACTGGCGGTGACCCTCTTGCGCAGGCTGCTCTCTCTTCTCGTCGTCCCCCTGGTGGCGGCGGCAACTCTCGCCACGGTCGGCCCGGCCGGGAACGCCCACCCGAGGACCTCGTTCCCGTCCCGGATCGCCCTGCCCGACGGGTACTCCCCCGAAGGGCTGACGATCGGCCGGGGCACCACCGTCTACGTGGGCTCGGTCGGCAACGGGGCCGTCTGGCGGGGCGACCTCCGTACCGGACACGGTTCGGTGTTCATCGCGGGCGCGCCGGGGCGGCAGAAGGCCGGTCTCAAGCTCGACCCGCAGGGCCGGCTGTGGACCGCCGACTTCTCGGCCGGCACGGCGAGCGTCTACGACGGCGCGACCGGCGGGCAACTGGCCAACTACCGGTTCACCGACGAGCCGGGCAGCATCGTCAACGACCTCGTGGTCACCCGGCACGCCGTCTACTTCACCGACTCGGCCCGGCCGGTGCTGTACGTCGTACCGCTGCTTCCGGGTGGTCGGCTGCCCGCCGCCACCGCCGCCCGGGTACTGCCGCTCACCGGCCCGGCCGCCACTCCCGACGCATTCAACAACGGGATCGTGGCGCTTCCCGACGGGGACCTGCTGGTCGACCAGATGTTGACCGGTCGGCTGGTCCGCGTCGACGCGCGCACCGGCGCCAGCCAGGTCGTCGACCTCGGCGGCTACTCGGTGGACCGGGCGGACGGGCTGGTGCTGCGCGGTCGCACCCTCTACGTGATCCGGAACCTGAGCAACGTCGTCGCGGTCGTCGAGCTGAACGCCGATGGCACCGCCGGGGTGGTCCGGCGGGAGATCACCAGCCCGGCGCTGCGGTCGCCGGCCACCGGCGACCTGCTCGGCTCGGCGCTCTATGTGGTCAACGGCCGGTTCGACGTCGAGCCCGGCCCGACCGTCGACTACGACGTCGTACGCCTGCCCGCCTGATCGGACGGTCGGCGGTGGCCCCGGCGGGGTCGCCGCCGACCTTCAGTCCGTGGGCAGGAGCGGGCCGCCGCCGGAACCGACCTGTTTCAGGGTGCCGCCGACGGCGTCGCCACCGGAAACCAGCGTCACTCGTCCTCCCCCCGGAGGCGGCGCACCACGGGCCGTCGCGCCGGCTCCGACCCGCGCCGGACGGGCGGCCGCGGCCGCTGCGGCTCCTCGGGGGGCTGTGCGCGACGGGCCCGCTCAGGAGCACGGCGGCGGGGTGCGGGCGGCGGCTCCTCGTCGACCTCGTCCGCGTACCCCTCGTCGTAGCCGTCCTCGTACGCCTCGTACTCCTCCTCGTACTCCGGCTCGGCCGGTCGCCGTGGTGGGCGCTGGCGCAGTCGCCCGGCGGGCCGACGGCGCGGCTGCTCCTCGTCGTACTCCTCGTCCTCCGGCTCGTTCGGTGCGCGGCCGCCGCGTTCCTGCTGCTCCTGCTCCTCGCGCAGGCCGGTCTCGTGGTCCTTGACCACCTGGGAGTCGCGAATCTCGCCGCGCCAGCCCTGCACCTGGTCCGGGTCGGGTGCCACCTCGGTCATCACGTGCCGGACGAAGTGCTTCAACTCCAGCCGTACGCGCCGACCCTGGGCCCGCCACAGGTTGCCGGTGTGCTCGAAGAGGCCCTGCGGGTGGTATTCGAGGACCACCAGGATGCGGGTCAGGTCCGGGGTCAGCTCGTGGAAGCTGACGGTGCCGTCGACCGACCCCTTCTCGCCCTTGGACCGCCAGTGGATGAGCTTGTCCGGCACCTGGCGGACGATCGTCGACTCCCAGGTCCGGTGCGACCAGAAGACCTGCGCCTTCCAGGTCATCTTCTCGGGCTCGTCGTTGTCGGCCTGCTCGACCTTCTTCATGAAGCTCGGGAAGTCGCCGAACTGCGTCCACTGGTTGTACGCGGCCCGCACCGGGACACCGACCTCGATCGTCTCGACGATGTTGGTGACCTTGTTCTTGCCGCCCTTACCGCCCTTACCGCTCGCACGGCCGAGAGCCGACATCATCTTCTCCTTACCGCCGGCCACCCCGGCGTGCAGCATCGCCTTCACCGGTGAGCCCCCCTCGGCCAGCTTCTGGGCTCCGGTGGCGGCGGCGATCAGGCCGGGTCCACCGCCCTGGCGCGCGTAGTCGCTCAGGCGGCCGGTCGCGCCGGTGATCCGCTCCGTCACCACGCTCATCGCGCGGTCGCCGATCGCACCGGCCAGGTTGCGCACCTCGTCAGCCAACTGGCCGCGGATCTTGTCGCCGAGGCCGCCCGGGTTGGTGTTTCCCGCCATGGTCACCGCCCCCGCCGTTGCCCGGCCGACGCGTCGTCCCGACCGCTCGCCGTCGCTCGATCGCGGTCGCCGCCCCGGTCGCGGTCGCCGCCCTGGTCGCGGTCGCCGCCCTGGTCGCCGTTACCGCCCTGGTCGCCGTTGCCGCCCTGGTCGCCGCCGGGGTTTCCCGCGCGGCGGCGCAGCGCGGCGGCGGAACCGCGCAGCCGGCCGGTGAGCGCGTCGACACCGCTGCCGGCGGCGGCGGTCGCGGCGGAACGGCCGGCGTTGACCAGCGGCCCTCCGAGTCGGCTGAGGTTTCTCAACTGTGGGGACGACTGGAGCAGGTTGCCACCCCGCTTCAGCAGACCGCCCGGGTCGCGGCTCGCCCGGCCGGCTGCCACGGCGGCCGCCAGGGTCAGCGCCGTACGCAGTTTGCGACGACGGCCCAGCAGGTAGCCGAAGCCCACCGCCAGCCCAATTCGTGTTCCGGTCTTCATCAGGTCTCCCTCGCTCCCCGGTGGGTCCGGGACGTCTGCCCGCTCAGGGCGGAGGAGGGCTACCGGGGAATAGCGCGCACCACGCCCTCGATCAGAAGTCCCGCATTTGCCGACCCGGCGGGCAGTACCCGACGTAATTGCTGCGAAACCGTCGATAGAAATTCCGTCTGCCCTGGTCAGCGGGTATTCGGAGGAGGGTTGCCAGACGGTGCAGACGGTACAGGAGGGCGGTTCTGAGCAGTGCGATCGCCAGACGCGCGAAAGACGGAAACGACCGTCAGAGAGCCGGGGGCGTCGAATCCAGGCAGATTTCGGCGTGCACCTTTCCACCATCTGAGCGCAGTTTCGCACCGCATTTCTCGAGGATGGCGAGCGCGCCGGCATTGTCCGGCGTTGTCTCCGCGACGACGGCACGCATTCCCGCGCGGGCGGCGACGTTGAGCAACTCACGTAGGGCGGCCGCGCCGATGCCCTGGCCCCGCGCCGAGAGACCGAGCCACATGCCGGTCTCCACCGTGCCCGGTTCATCACAGCGCGTCATCCGGATCATGCCCACCACCTCGCCGCCGACGAGGATCGCGTACATCTGGGAGCCGGTCGGGCCGTCCAGGCCGGCGAAGCTCGCCCGGTGGAACTCGCGAAAGGCCTCCCGGCGGGCGAGCGACCAGCCGGCGGGAGCCTCCACCGGAGGCATCACCTCACCCGGCTCGGCCTCGGCGGCCGCTACGGAGAGCAACGGCTCCAGATTCCGCTCGTCCACCGGCTCCAGCCGGACCGCACTCGCCACGTGCCGCAGTCTGCCGGCCCCATCGGCCGAAGTCCACCCCATTGGGCAGCGGATGGCGGTCCGGCCACGGGTACCGGCCGGTCGGGCGGTTCGCGTGTTTCTCCTCACGCTCCGTCGTCATTTGGCCTATGGCCCGAACTCGCAGAACACCACCGAGGCGTCGTCGGTGGACTTGTGCCGGCGGAGCCGATCGGGGTGATCGCGCTCGGCGTCCCGCACCCGGCCGAGCAGAGCGGCGGGACCTTCCGCGCTCAGCAGGTCGAGCAGTCCGACCCAGTCGGTCAGCCCGAACTGCTCGACCGCGCTGGACGCGCCGTCACTGAGCAACGCCGCCCGGCGCAGGGCCGCCGAACCTCGCCGGGGCGCCGTCCCGGTCACCGCGTGAAACGCCGCGTCCGGGTCGGCCGCCGCGACCCAGTACCCGTGCGTACGGTTCATCCGCTCCCGCTGGACGCCCACCGCGTGCCGGAAGCGCGCGACCGGGTCCGACGCGCCCGCCGGCACGGTGGCGAGGGTCTGCCGCAGCTCGGCCATCGCGTTGCCCAGCCGGTCGTCGGTCACCACACTGACCTGGCCGTCCACATCGAGCACCAGCGGACTGTCGCAGAGCACCAGGTAGTCGACCTGGTCACCGCAGTCGCGCAGCAGGCAGACGGTGCTGGACGGGGTGCCGGGGTGGTCGAGGTCGCACTGCCCGCCGTGGTCGGCGCGGACGGCGAGAATGGCCGCGGCCAGGTTACTGGTCAGGCGGGCCGCCGGGCGGGCCGCCTCCGCCACCGCGAGCCGGGCGGCCAGGTGTCGGACGTACCACTCCGGGCCGTGGACGCAGCCCGTGTCGAAGCCGTCCGGGACGGTGGCGCCGTCCAGGACACCGACCAGCGGACCGAAGTGGAAGACCACGTCCTCGTTCACGGGCCGACCAGGGGCCGGCGCGGACGCGGAACGTACCCGCATCATCGACGCCGGCCCCGGCATATCAGCGCTGCCGTAGCTGGTCGGCGGCCGCATGCGCCTGCCCCTGCACCTGACCGGTGGCCGAGCGGCCCTGGTCGCGTACGGCGGACATCCCCTGCTGGGCGCTGGAGCGCACCGACTGGGCCGCCTGCTGCGCGGGCTCCCGCAGGTTGTCCTGGACCTGGTGCCCGACCTGGCTCGCCTGCTGGCGCAGCTCGCCCGAGTGCTCGCTCACCATGTCCCTCGCGCGGCCGGCGAGCTGACGTTCGCGCCCGCTCGGCGGAATCAGCGAGGCGGCCAGCAGGCCGGCGCCGAAGGCGACCAGTCCGGCGGCCAGTGGATTGCCCTGCGCCTGCGCGCGCGACTGCTGCCCGAGCGAACGGGTCTCGTCGCGTACGGAGCCTGCGGCGTGCGACATCCGCTGGCTGGCATCCTGCCCCAGGTGATTGGAGCTGCCCATCATCTTCTCCTTCGCTCGGGTGAGCGCGCCGCGCGCCTGGCCGACGCTGTCACCGGCGATCCGACGCGGGTTGACCTTGTCGGCCAGGGCGTCGACGTCACTGCTCAACTCGTTGCGGGTGGTCTCGATCTCCCACCGGATCCGATCCGGATCACTCATCGTCCGCTCTCCCTACCGACTCGGTCACCGGCCCCGCAGGGCGTCCGGCAACTCCCGGGCGGTCTGCTTCGTTCGGGGCAGCACCTCGCGTGCCCGCTTCAGCTGGGTCCGCGCGTTGAGGAACAGGCCACCGGCGACAGCGGCCCAGACGACCGCCACGATCAACGCCGCCCAGCCCTGGTCCATCACGTTGGACAGCCCCCACCAGGCGGCGTACGACACGAAGAGCACGGCCAGGAACCCGGCCAGCCCCGCACCGCCGAACATGCCGCCGGCCTTGCCCGCCTGGCTGACCTCCTCGCGCAGCTCAGCCTTGGCCAGCTCGACCTCCTTGCGCACCAGGGTCGAGAGGTCCCGGGTCACGTCGCCCAGCAGGTCGCCGACCGATGCCTGGGTGCGCTCCTTCTCCGGGGCACTCACGGCGCCACCCCGCCGGGCACGTCCGGCTGCGGACGACCCGCGGGCGAGACGTTCTGCGCCCGCGCCGCCCCCACGTACGGCTGCTGACCGTCCTGGTCAGGTGCGCTCGCTGGGGTGCTCGGCATGCCGCCGCCGCCGCCTCCGCCAGCGCCGTTGCCGTTGCCGGAGGCCGAGCCGGTCAGGCCACGGGTGAGCCGCCCGACGAGAAGTCCGGCCACCGCCGCGCCCGCCAGGAAGGTGCCCGGGTGACGCCGCGCGTACGTACGCACGTCGTCGAGCACCTCGCCGGGTTCGCGCTCGTCGAGCCACCCGGCGGCGTGTTGGGCGGCGTCGGCCACGCGGCGTACCGCCTGACCGGCCAGCCCGGAATCACCGTCGCGCTCGGCCATCGACCCTAGTTCGCGGCCGATGTCGCGCAGCCCGTCGGCGGCACGTCGCTGCTGCGTCTGCGCCTGTTCCCGAAGTTGTCCACCGGCCTGGCCGGTCAACTGGCGGGCCTGCCGACGTGCCTCGGCGGCCACCTGCCCGCCCTGCTCGGCGGCAGCGTGGGCCACCTGCCCGCCGGCCTGCGTGGCCTGGTGGCCGACGCGGGACGCTTCCTGGCGAGCCTGCTGCGCACTGCTGCTCTGATTCGTTGCCGTCATGCTCCGCTCCCCTCCTGGGTGCTCGGTCGCCTGGCGACCCCGGAACTGCTGTCGCCTACCCGTGGGCCCGGCCGACATGCGAGCCGGCGGGCGGGACGACCGGGAGACACCGTCGGAAGGCGGGCAACGGCCTGCGCCGGAGGCGAAGCGGACGGCAGCGTCAGCAGTGGTCGGACCAGACAGAACGGTCAGCGGCGGCGGTTGCGGGCGCGCGACGAGCGCAGCCGGCGGAGCCGGCCGATCAGCACGGGATCGGCGGCGAGCGCCGCCGGATTGTCCAGGAGGCCGTTGAGCAGTTGGTAGTAGCGGGTCGAGGAGACGCCGAAGGTGTCCCGCACGGCCTGTTCCTTGGCGCCGGCATGCCGCCACCACTGCTGCTCGAAGGCGAGGATGGCCCTTTCGCGGGTGGTCAGGCCCGCCGCGGGAGAGGCAGTGGTCGGCTCCGCCGTGTCGTCCAACTCGCCGTCGTCGGTGCTCTCGACGGGCGGTGCCGGTCGCGGGGTCGGCACACTGGGCGCGACACCGCCGGCCGACTCGGCCGGACGAGCGTCGGTGGACGGCTCGGGGGCGGCCGGGGTGGCGTCGGCGGGCATGCCGTTCAGCCTAGTCAGGGCGGGCCGTGGTCGCAGCAGCCGGCGCGGCCGGCCCCGCCCGTCGGAACACCGACGGTCGAAGCCGGCCGCGTCGGGCCGTTGACGTGTCGATCAGGAGATGTCGCGGCGACGCATCGCCCAGATCGCCGCGCCGAGGACCACCACGAGCCCGACCGAGAAGATGGCGGAGGACTGCTGCCAGGTGATGTCCATCGTCTCCGGCTTGCACTCGCCGAAGTAGGTCGCGTTACAGGACTGCCAGTTCTCCAGGGTGACGGTCTTCGTCATCCAGGCCAGCGCGTACGTGGGCAGCAGCCACGCCTCGGCGAACTTGACGCTCGCCATCGACAGCAGGATGCCGAGGCCGAACTGGCCGACAACCATCAGCGCCACGACGCCGCCGAGGGCCATCGCGGTGTGCCGGCCCAGCGAGGCCAGCGCGAAGCCGATGGTGGTGATCACCAGCACCAGCGCCACGCCGCGCAGCCCGGTCAGGGCGAACGACTGCCAGGCGCCCGAGGTCATCTTCTCGGTGCTGCCCCGGAAGCTGGCGACGGCCCAGAAGCCGGCGAACCACAGCACCGCGGCGGGCAGCGTCACCGCCAGGATGCCGGTGAGCAGCGCGGCCAGCTTGGTGAACAGTACGGTGAGCCGCTTCGGCCGCCAGAGCAGCAGGTTCATCATGCCGCCGGTGCTCCACTCGGCTCCGATGAAGGACGCCCCGATCACGAACCCGACCAGGGCGAGGATCGCCGCGAACGGGACCAGTGTCTCGTCGAACGTCTTGCGGAAGTTGAACGTCGACGGCAGGAACCACTCCGCCTTGATCTCCTCGCGCGGCGGCGGCGTGATCACCGAACAGTCGTCGGGGTAGCGGCCGTCGCTCGAGGTGCCGGCCTTCTTGGCCTGCTCGCAGTTGACCCGCTCCTGCTCGCTCCAGCGGACCTGCTCCTGGTACTGCTGGTCGGCCTGCCGTTCGGCCTTGGCAAGCTGACCGGCGTCGATCTTCTGGTTGGTGAAGAACACGCCGACCACCACGGCGGCCAGCACCAGCAGGCCGAGCAGCGTCATGTAGCGGGTGAAGCGCCGCTTGACCAGCCGGCGCAGCTCCGTCCGATAGAGGCTCACGCGCCCCACCCTCCTCCGGCGGCGCCGGGCTGACCCGTCCCACCGACCTTCATGGACTCGTCGACCTGCCGGTGCTGGCCGGGGACCGGCGCGGTGGCGGTCAGTTCGAGGAAGACACTCTCCAGGTCGACCGCGATCGGGGCCAACTCGCTGACGTACAGGTTCTGCTCGGCGAGCAGCCGGGTCACCGATGCCGGCTTGTCGACGCCGGTCAGCATGAGGTGATCCGGATGCCCGGTGACCCGGATGCCGGCCCGGGTGAGGGCCTCGGTGGCCGTCGGCAGGTCAGTGACCGCCTCCAGGCGTACCCGGACCGCGCTGGACGAGTGCTGGGCGAGCACCTCGTCGACCGGGCCGAAGGCGACCCGTCGGCCGAGCGAGATGATGGTGACGGAGTCGCAGATGAGCTGGATCTCGCCCAGGATGTGGCTGGACAGCAGCACCGTCATCCCGGACTCGGCGAGGTTGCGCATCAGCGTGCGCATCTCCCGGATGCCGCCCGGGTCGAGGCCGTTGGCCGGCTCGTCGAGGATCAGCAGCGTCGGGTTCTTCAGCAGGGCGGACGCGACGGCGAGCCGCTGCTTCATGCCCAGCGAGTACGTCTTGACCCGCTCGCCGGACCGGTCGCGCAGCCCGACGAGCTCCAGGACCTCGTCGACCCGTGTGGCGGGCACCTCGCCCGCCCCGGCCAGCAGGGACAGCGTGTCCCGTGCGCTGAAGTGCGGGAAGAACTGCGGGCTCTCGACGATCGCGCCGACCTGACCGGAGACGGTGGGCAGCGCGGCGGGCACCTCGTGCCCGAGCAGCGTCATCCGTCCGCCGTTGGGCCGGATCAGGCCGAGAAGCGTACGCAGCGTGGTGGTCTTGCCGGACCCGTTGGGACCCAGGAAGCCATGCACCTGCCCCGCTTCGACCTGCATGTCGAAGCCGTCGAGCGCGTTGCGGGTGCCGCGTCGACGACTCTTGTACGTCTTACGTAGACCTTCGATCTCCAGGACAGCTGGCAAGCTGCACCTCCCCCGATAGTGGGCGTGACAGCCGACACCATACGCGGTATGCAGCGGTGCGCAATACCCGGTATGCAGTGACACGCCGGTCGATGCATTTCATCGACGGAGCGTGACCGTTCAGGCGCAGACGACCTGCACGCCGGCCGCCCGGAAGGCGTCCACCACCTCGGGCGCGGCCCCGGAGTCGGTCACCAGCGTCTCGACCCGCTCGACCGGGCAGATCCGGGCGAAGGCGTGACCGCCAAGCTTGGACGAGTCCGCGATGATCACGACCCGCTTGGCGCGAGCGACCATCAGGTTGTTCATGGCCGCCTCTCCCTCGTGGTGGGCGGCGGCGCCGAGCTGCGGATCGATCGCGTCCACGCCGAGCAGGGCGACGTCCAGGGTGACCTCCCGCAGCAACGCGCCGCCGAGCGGGCCGACCAGCTCAAACGACTTCGGACGCACCACCCCGCCGGCCACGACCACCTTCATCCGGGACCGCACGAGAAGCTCGTTGGCGATGTTCAGCGCGTTGGTCACCACGGTGAGCTGGGCGCCCTCGGCACTGGTGTTGAGGTCCGGCCGGACGGCCAGCGCCCGGGCAACCTCCGTGCTGGTGGTGCCGCCGTTGAGGCCGACCACGGTTCCGGGCGTGACGAGCGCCGCGGCGGCGGCGCCGATCCGCTGTTTCTCGGCCGAGTGCTTGGCCGTCTTGTAGCGCAGCGGCAGGTCGTACGAGACACCGTTGGCGACCGCGCCACCCCGGGTTCTGGTGATCATCTGCTGCTGGGCGAGCTGGTCGAAGTCACGCCGGATGGTCGCCTGGGAGACGTCCAGCCGCTCGGCGGCCGCCTCGACGCTGACCCGACCGTTGTCGGTCAACATCTCCAGCAGGGCGTTCCATCTGGCGTACCGGTCCACCTCGGGGGCCCTCCCAGTAACTGCACGCTCGGTGATTGATTGCGTGCACACTAGTGCGCGAAACTAGGCTGGCGCAAAAGGCTGGCCTGCGCGCTCGGCCGGCCAGTTGCCACGACCACCCCGGTTCGCGCAGAATAACGCGCGAAATACGGCCCTTACGAGCCGTATTGCGCAGACAGGTCGGCCCTGCGAGGAGTTACTCATGGCGTACGTGGACGCGGAGATCGCGAGCCAACCCGACTGTTGGCGGGAGGCCGCGTCGCTGTCCGACGCCGTACGTGACGACCTTCCGCGCCCCGGCGAGCGGATCGCCGTCGTCGGTTGCGGAACGTCGTGGTTCATGGCCATGGCGTACCTGGCCGCCGCCGCGGTGACCATGGCCTTCGCCGACGAGCGCGCCGAGGTGGCGGTGCGTTCCCCGCTGCCGATCGACCCCGGCGCCGCCTTCGTGCACAGCCGCACGCACGGTTGGCGCACGGTGCTCGGGAGCTGGTCGGCCGGTCCTACCCCGGTCGACCCGATGGCCGACCTGATCCTGGCGCAGCGGTTCGCGGTCGCCCTGGCGACCAGCCGTGGCCTCGACCCGGACGCGCCGCGACACCTGTCCCGGTCAGTGGTACTGGCGTGAGCGGTGCCGGGCGCGACGACCGGGTGGTCGTGGCGTTGGACGTAGGCGGCACCGGCATGAAGTGCGCCCTGGTCCGTCCGGACGGCGTGGCGGTACGCACCGAACGACACCCCACCGACGCCGCGCGCGGGCCGGCCGCCGTGGTCGACACCATCCTCGGTGTCGCCGAAGGGCTGGCCGCCAAGGCCCGCGCCGACAGTCTCACTCCGGTCGCCATCGGCATCGCGGTCCCCGGGGTGGTGGACGAGGCGCGCGGGGTGGCGGTGTGGTCGGCGAACGTGGGCTTCCGGGACGTACCGCTGCGGGACCTGGCGGTGCGACGGCTCGGGCTGCCCACCGCGCTCGGCCACGACGTGCGCGTCGGTGGTCTCGCCGAGGCCCGGCTCGGGGCCGGACGTGGCGCCGACCACGTGCTCTTCGTGGCGATCGGCACCGGCATCGCCGCCGCGCACGTCGTCGGCGGCCTGGCCGCCGTCGGCGCGCACGGCGCGGCCGGCGAGATCGGCCACATCATGGTCCGACCCGGCGGCCCCCGGTGCGGATGCGGGCGGCCCGGCTGCCTGGAGGCGGTCGCGTCGGCGTCCGCGATCGGCCGGCGCTACGCGGAGCTGGCCGACGGCCGGCCCGACGCCTCGGTGACGGCTGCCGCCGTGGCCGAACGGGCGTTGGCCGGCGAACCGCTCGCCGCCGAGGTCTGGCGTTCGGCCGTCGAGGCGCTCGCCGACGGCCTGGCCACCGGGCAGGCACTGTTCGACGTGACGACGATCGTGCTCGGCGGCGGTCTCGCCCAGGCGGGCGACCTGCTGCTCGTCCCCCTCCGGGCGGCGCTGCACGAGCGGATGACCTTCCACCGTGAGCCGCAGCTCGTCGCGGCCGCCCTCGGCGACGAGGCCGGCCGCCTGGGAGCCGCCCTGCTCGCGCTGGACACCCTGACCGCCGACCGCGCTTGACCAACAGGAGGAACGATGACCGAACGGGTGAACGGCCGAGTGGTGACCCCGACCGGTGTCATCCGGCAGGGCTGCGTCGAGTGGGACGGTGAACGGATCACCGCGGTGGCCGAGTATCCGTCGGTTCGCGACGGGCACTGGATCCTGCCGGGCTTCGTCGACATGCACACGCACGGCGGCGGCGGGCACACCTTCACCACCGGGGACGCCGACCAGGCCCGAGCGGCGGCCGCCTTCCACCTGGGACACGGCACCACCACGCTGCTGGCCAGCCTGGTCAGCGCGCCCTTCGCGATGATGCGCTCGGCCGCCGAGGCGTTCGCGCCGCTGGTCGACGAGGGTGTGCTGGCGGGGGTCCACTTCGAGGGCCCATACCTCTCCACCGCCCGCTGCGGCGCGCAGAACCCCGAGTACCTCCGGGACCCTTCCACGGACGAGCTGTCCGAGCTGATCGAGCTGGGCCACGGCGCGGTCCGGATGGTCACCCTCGCCCCGGAGCGCGACGGCGCGCTGGAGGCGATCAAGCTGCTCACCGCGCAGCGCGTGGTGGCCGCCGTGGGTCACACCGACGCCACCTACGAGCAGACCCGGGCCGCGATCGCCGCCGGGGCGAGCGTGGGTACGCACCTGTTCAACGGCATGCGTCCGGTGCACCACCGCGAACCGGGCCCGGTGGTGGCCCTGCTCGACGCGTCCACCGTGGTCTGTGAACTGGTCGCCGACGGCGTGCACCTGCACGACGGCATGCTGGCCTTCACCACCACGACCGCCGGCCCCGACCGGGCCGCGCTGATCACCGACGCGATGGCCGCCGCCGGGATGGCCGACGGCGAGTACGAGCTGGGCGGGCAGGCGGTGACCGTGGCCGGCGGGGTGGCCCGGCTCGCCCGCGACGGCGCGATCGCCGGCAGCACGCTGACCATGGACGCGGCGCTGCGGCACGCCGTGCACGCCGGCATCCCGATGGCCGACGCGGCCCGGATGGCGGCGACCACCCCGGCCCGCGCGATCGGCCTGGGCGACCGCGTCGGCGCCCTTCAGGTTGGTCTCCGCTCCGACCTGGTCGTGCTCGACGACGACCTCAACGTGGTACGGGTGCTGCGCGGCGGTTCCTGGGTGGAGTGACGCAACCCGCTGGGCTCCCGCGCCGCCCCGACCCACCTACTGACATTCGGAGCCTTTGGAGCTGAGTCGTTCACGACATCGGCCGACAGCCGAGGACCCGACGCGACGCGGTCGACGGGGTCGGCCACGACGAGCCGATTCGCTTACGACATCAGCTCCAAAGGTGGCGAGCACCAGTACCGCAGCGGGAACGAGGGAGCGGACCGGCCGTCGCCGTCCCGGCACACGCGCGCGTCGACGGCCCGTCAGCCGAGGGCGGGGACGTCGACGCCGAGGATGGCCTGTTCGTCGGGGCGGTGCACCAGCACGTCGGACAGGTACGACTGGACCGCGTGGCGCATCCCCACGTCCCGGCCGGCCTGCTCGGAGAGCAGCCACTTGTGCTCGATGATCTGCGCGAACAGCTCCTGCGGCTCCAGCTTGCGCCGTAGGTGGGCGGGCACGGCCCGGACCACCGGCTCGAAGACCTCGGTGAGCCAGCGGTGCGCCGCCTGCTGCTCGTCGGTCAGATCGCTCTCCGCGCGGTAGGCGTCCAGGTCGTTGAGCAGCTTGCGGGCCTGGTTCTCCTCGGCGTCGAGACCGGTCAGCCGCAGCAGCCGCCGGGTGTGGTAGCCGGCGTCGACGACCTTCGGCCGGACCAGGTAACGCCCGTCCGCGGCGCTCGACATGGCCACCTCGGCCACGTCGAATCCCAGGTCGTTGAGGCGACGGATCCGTCCCTCGATGTCGTGCCGCGCCTGCCGCTCGATCGCCTGCTCGTAGGTGATCTCGTGCCACAGCCGCTCGTAGCGCTGCACAACCTCCTCGCAGACCACCTCCGGGTCGATGGACTCGTGCAGCAGGCCGGCGGCCTGCAGGTCCAACGCCTCCCCGAAGATGTTCACCCGGGCGATCTCCAGGTCCTCGCTGCGCTGCCCGTTGGAGAGCGAATTGTGCAGCGCACCCGTCTCCGCGTCGACCAGGTAGGCGGCGAAGGCCCCCGCGTCCCGGCGGAACAGCGTGTTCGACAGCGAGCAGTCTCCCCAGAAGAAGCCGGTCAGGTGCATCCGCACGATCAGCGCCGCGAGCGCGTCGAGCAGCCGGCTCATCGTCTCCGGCCGCAGGGTGTGCGAGAAGAGCGCCCGGTACGGCAGCGAGAACTGGAGGTGCCGGGTGATCAGCACCGATTCGAGGGGCTCCCCGTCGTCGGCCTGCCGGTCGGCGACGACCGCCACCGCCTCAACCGAGGGAAAGTCGATCCGCTCCAACGCCCGCAGCAGGTCGTACTCCCGCTCGGCGATCCGCTCGCGGGTCTCCTTGAAGGCGTACACGTAGTCGCCCAACCGGACGAACCGGACAATGTGTCGGGAGATGCCCTGCGGCAGGGCCACCAGATGTTGGGCAGGCCACTCTTCCAGCGGAGTCGACCAGGGCAGGTCGAGCAGCGCCGGGTCGACGAGGGCAGACGTGATCCGCACGGGACAAGCATGACGGGTAACCCCCGCCTCCGCCGCACATCGTGGTTGGGCCCACAGCGCCGCACATCCCGGTCTCGCGCCGGGCCGGTAGCGTGGTCGCGTGCTCAAACCCACGGGTGTACGACGTGACCTGCGGCTTCGGCCCGTCCGCCCGGCCGGCTGGTGGTTCGACGCCCTCCTGCTGGCCGGTTTCGGGGCGGTGACCCTGGCGCTGGCGAACGGGGCGCTGCTCGGGCTGGACCTCGCGGTCCGCGAATGGGCATACGCCCATCACCCGGCGCCGATCTACTGGACGGCGCGGGTGTTGAACTTCCTCGGCCAGGGCGGCTGGCTGCTGATGCCGATCGCCGGGGCGCTCGGGCTGGCGGTCGCGTGGCGCTCCCGCACGGTTCGGCCACTGCTGCTGCTGGCGGCGGCGTTCGTGCTGCTGTACCTGACGGTCGGCCCGCTCAAGATCCTGACCGATCGGGCAGCGCCCAGCTCGGACCTGCCGCCGGCTCACTCGGTCCGGATCTTCAACGACCTGCCGCCCACCGAGTACGACCTCTCCTATCCGTCGGGGCACGTCGCCAACGCGATCGTCTGGTATGGGGTGATCGCCGTGCTGCTGACCGCGCTGACGGTCGGGCGACTGCACCCGAGCGTGTACCGCCTGATCCGTTTCGCACCGCCGGCGATCCTGCTGGTCACCACGACATACCTGAACTTCCACTGGCTCACCGACGGCGTCGCGGCACTGCTGCTCGGCCTCTTCCTGGACCGGCTGCTGCACCGGGTGCCGTGGGACGATCTGCCGCTCCCCGGCCGGTTACGTGAGTGGGACCGCCCGTTCACGTCGTACACCTAGGATTTCGGCTCGTGGATCGACTGGCGCGGCGGCTGGGCGTACCCGATGCGGTTGTCATCGGCTTGGGCTCGATGCTCGGCGCGGGTGTCTTCGTGGTCTTCGCCCCGGCCGCGGCGGCGGCCGGCGGCGCCGGCCTGCTGCCCGCGCTGGTACTCGCCGGTTTCGTCGCCTTCTGCAACGCGACCAGCTCCGCGCGGCTGGCGGCCCGTTACCCGGAGTCCGGCGGCACCTACGTCTACGGCCGGGAACGCCTCGGCCCGCTGGCGGGATTCGTGGCGGGCTGGGGGTTCGTGGTTGGCAAGACGGCGAGCTGCGCGGCGATGGCGCTGACCATCGGGGCGTACCTGTGGCCGGGGCAGGCCCGGCTGGTCGCCGTCGGCGCGGTCCTCGCGGTGACCGCCGTGAACCTGCGCGGCATCGGTAGGACGGCCACCGCCACGAAGGCGCTGGTCGCGCTGGTGCTCGCCGTGCTGACCCTCGTCGCGGCCGTCGGTCTGGTGGGCGGGCCGGTGCACCTGGACCGGCTGACCGATACCGGCGGCTCCGCGCGAGGTGTGCTCACCGCCGCCGGGCTGCTGTTCTTCGCCTTCGCCGGGTACGCGCGGATCGCCACGCTCGGCGAGGAGGTGCGCGACCCGGAGCGGACCATCCCCCGGGCGGTGCCGCTGGCGCTCGGGGCGGTGCTGGCGATCTACCTGGTCCTGGCCATGATCACGCTCGGCGTGCTCGGCGCCGACCGGCTGGCCGCGTCCGCAGCGCCCCTGGTCGACGTGGTGACCGCCGCCGGGCTGCCCGGCCTGGCCTGGGTGGTCCGCGCCGGGGCGACCATCGCCGTCGTCGGGGTGCTGTTGTCCCTGGTCGCCGGGGTGGGCCGGACCACGCTCGCGATGGCCCGCCGCCACGACCTGCCCGGCGCGCTGGCCGCCGTGCACCCCGTGCGCCGGGTACCGCACCGCGCCGAGGTGGCGGTGGCCGCCGTGGTGATCGTGGTGGTGCTGCTCGGCGACGTACGGCAGGCGATCGGCTTCTCCAGCTGCACGGTGCTGGTCTACTACGCGATCACCAACGCGGCGGCGCTCACGTTGGGCCGGGACCCGGACCGGCGGTCGCCGGTCCGGGTGCTCGCCGCCCTGGGGCTGGTCGGCTGCCTGCTGCTCGCGGTCAACCTGCCGCTCGGAAGTGTCGTCGCCGGGTTCGGCGTGCTCGCCGTCGGCATCGCCTGGTACGCGCTACGGGCGGGCCACCGGCGGCCCGGTCAGCGGCTCAACCGCCGGTAACGACGCACCGCCAGCGGGGCGAAGGTCGCGATCAGGAGCACCGGCCACAGCACCGCCAACAGCAGGGCATGCTCCGCCGGCCAGGAGTCGCCACCCAGTCCCGGATTGCCGAACAGCTCACGCGTCGCCGCGACGGTGGCCGACAACGGGTTCCACTCCGAGATCGTCCCGATGACCGGCGGCATCAGCTCGGGCGACACGAAGACGTTGGAGATGGCGCTGAGCGGGAACGCGGCCGGAAAGACGATCACGCCGACCGTGTCCGGATTACGGACCAGCAGCGCCAGATAGATCCCGGCCCAGGTGATCGCGACGCGGAGCAGCAGCAGGAGCCCGACGGCGAGCAGGGCCTTGCCGACGCCCTGTCGCCACTGCCACCCGACGAGCAGGCCACAGATCAGCAGGGTGGACATCTCCAGCAGCGCGCGGAGCAGGTCGGCCGCGCTACGACCGGTCATCAGGGCGGACCGGGCCATCGGCATCGACCGGAACCGGTCGACGACACCTCGACTGAGGTCCATTGCCACGCCGGTCGCGGTGGCACCCAGGCCGTACAGCATCGTCATCACGAAGACACCGGGCAGCAGGAACTCGCGATAGTTGCCACCGCCGGCCACCTGCATACCGCTGCCGAACACGTACCCGAAGACCAGCACGAACATGATCGGCAGCGAGAAGTAGAGGATCAGCTCCTCCGGCGCGCGGACCACGTGGATCATGTTCCGCCTGGTCATCGTCCAACCGTCGACCACCGCTGCCGTCATGCCCGGTCCGCCTCTCGTCCCACCCCGACGGGCTCGCGGGCCTCGTCGGTCCGGTGCCCGGTCAGGTACAGGAACGCCTCGTCCAGCGTCGCGCGCCGCAGACCGATGTCCTCGACCGCGATTCCGGCGTCGTCCAACGCGCGCACCACGTCGACCAGCCCGGCGACCCGGTCGGCCACCGGGACGCTGAGCCGCCGGACCTCCGGGTCGACCTCGGGTTCAGCGCCGCAGACCGACGCGATGGCGCGGGCGGCCCGGGCCAGGGCGCCGACGTCGCGGACCACCACCTCGACGCGGTCACCGCCGGTCATCGCCTTCAGCCCGTCCGGCGAGCCCTCGGCCACCACCCGCCCGGCGTCGATCACCGAGACGCGGTCGGCGAGCTGATCGGCCTCCTCCAGGTACTGCGTGGTGAGCAGCACGGTGGTCCCGTCCGCGACCAGGGTGCGAACCAGGTCCCACACCTGGTTGCGGCTGCGCGGATCCAGGCCGGTCGTGGGTTCGTCGAGGAAGAGCACCCGCGGGGTACGGATCAGACTGGCGGCGAGGTCCAGCCGTCGGCGCATCCCGCCCGAGTACTCACCGGCGGAGCGACCCGCCGCGTCCTGCAGCCCGAACCGTTCCAGCAGCTCGTCGGCGCGTTGACGGGCCGCCCGGCGGCCGAGGCGGAACAGCCGTCCGAACAACTCCAGGTTCTGCCGACCGCTGAGGGTCTCGTCGACCGCCGCGTACTGCCCGGTCAGCCCGATCCGGGCGCGCACCTCGTCCGGCTGGCGCAGCACGTCGTACCCGGCCACGCTGGCCCGGCCAGCGTCGAAACGCAGCAGCGTGGCAAGGATCCGTACCGCCGTCGTCTTGCCCGCGCCGTTGGGGCCGAGCAGCCCGTACACGGTGCCGGTCGGGATGGCCAGGTCGAACGAGTCCAGCGCCTGGGTCGGGCCGTACCGCTTGCCCAGCCCTTCGGCGACCACTTCGAATGTCGTCATGCCCCCACGGTGCGGCGGTCCGCTGACGGATCACGCACGGTCCACTGACGGCGGCGCACCAGGCCCGACCTTCTCCGTCTCGATGATCTGTTCCAGCACGAAGATGATCTCCGCCCGGGTGGCTTCGCCGACGTACCAGCCGGTGAGGCCGCCGGTCAACGCCGCTTCGCAGAGTCGTCGCGCCTCGGCCAGATCACCGTTCAGTCGTGCCACCTGGGCGAGGCCGAGCCGGGCGGCGGAGACGAACTCCGGTGCGCCGCTGCGCTGCGCGAGGAGCAGGGCGGCGGCGAAGTCGTCGCGCGCCCCGACGAGGTCACCGGCACGCAGCCTGATCTCGCCCCGGGTACGCAGCATGTCGGCCTGGTCGACGACTGATTCGAGTTCCTCGGCCAGCCGCATGGCCTGGTCCATGTGGGTGCCCGCCGCCTCCGGATCGTCGCGCCGGGCCGCGAGTTCGCCGAGCGCGCCCAGAGTGATCATGGATCCCCAGCGGTCCCCGGCCTGCCGGAAACCGTCGAGCGCGACCTCCAGTTCCGTCCCGGCCTGATCCCACCTCCCACTCCACATCTGCGCCGAGCCGCTCCCCATCGCGCCCAGCGCGTTGATCCACACGTCCGCGCCGACCAGCCGCCGCAGCTCCCGCATCAGCTCTTTCACGTGCTCGGATCCACCGGACGGCGGTCCTGCCGAGATTCCCGACAGATACAGCAGAAACGGTTGGCGCGGCGGCCGGTCGAGACTGCGGATGACGGACCGCTGCGTACCCAGCGAGTCCAGCGGCCCGGATCCGCTGAGCGAGGCGTTGTAGACGCAGAGCGCGTACTCCTCGCGCAGCCCCGGCGGTGCATCGGTGCCGAGTAGTCCGAGGACGTCCGCGGCCAGCCGGGCCCCTTCCCCACGCATGCCCCGCAGCCACCAGTAGAACGACAGCGCCGCGACCATGCCGGCCGCGTCGGCCGCGTCACCGGCCACGGTGGCCCGGCGCAGCGCGGCGTGCAGGTTGTCCCGTTCGGCGTCGAGCCGTCGCAACCAGTGCAGCTGCTCCGAGCGCCGCAGATGCTCGCTGGCGGTCCAGGCGAACTCCAGGAAGTACGCGGTGTGCGCACGACGCAGGTCGTCGGCCTCACCCGCTTCGGCGAGACGCTCGGCGCAGAAGGCACGGACCGTCTCCAACATCCGGTATCGACCACCGGTCATCTCCACGAAGGACTTGTCGACCAGGCCTGTCAGCGCCTCCACGAAGTCCACGCCCGGCAGGTCGCAGACCCGCTCGGCGGCTTCCAGCGTCGTACCGCCGGCGAAGACCGTCAGTCGTCGGGCCAGTCTGCGTTCGGCGTCACCGAGCAGGTCCCAACTCCACTCCACCACGGCCCGGAGGGTGCGGTGTCGCGGCGACGCGGCCCGGCTGCCCATCGACAGCAGCCGGAATCGATCGTCGAGGCGGGCGGCCACCTCGGTGACGGGCAACGCGCGCAGCCGCGCGGCGGCCAGCTCGATCGCCAACGGCAGACCGTCGAGGGTGCGGCAGATCCGCAGCACCGTGCCGAGGTTGGCCGGCGTGACGGCGAAGTCGGGCGAGACGTCCTCGGCCCGTTGGGCGAAGAGACGGACGGCGGCGTAGTCGTGAACGTCCGGCTCCTGCGTGCCGACCGGCGGCAGGGTGAGCCCGGACAGCGGGCACAACGCCTCGCCGGCCAACCCGAGCGGCTCGCGGCTCGTGGCCAGGACACGCAGCCCCGGGCACGCGCCCAGCAACCGGGCGGCCAGCCGGGCGGCGTCGGCGACGACGTGTTCGCAGTTGTCGAGGACCACGAGCAGCCGGCGCTCGGCGAGCGCCTCGACCAGCCGGTCGGTGGGTTGCCGACCCGGCTCGGCCGGGGCGCGCAGGCCCGCGTCGCGCAGGCCGAGCGCGCTCAACACCGCCTGCGGTACGTCCGAACCGTCGGTCAACCCGGCCAGCTCGACGAAGCGGACCTCCCCGTCCAGGCGGCCGGCTGCCTCGATCGCCAACCGGGTCTTGCCCGCTCCCCCGGGACCGATGAGGGTGACCAACCTGCGCTCACCGAGCAGAGCGCCGACGCGGGTGAGTTCCTCGTCCCGCCCGACGAACGTGGTGAGCTGGCTCGGCAGCGCCCGTTGGGTCCACCCGCTCTCCGCACCCCGCAGCACCGCGAGGTGGATCGCGGCCAGCTCCGCCGACGGGTCAGCGCCGAGTTGCTCGGCCAACGTGCTCCGGGCGTCCTCGAACTCGGTCAGCGCCTCCGCCGACCGGCCCAGTGCGGCCAGGGCACGCATGAGCAGCCCCCGTGACCGCTCCCGCAGCGGATGCGCGACGACGAACTCCCGCAGCTCCGCGACCAGCGCGGCCGACGCACCCAACGCCAGGTCCGCGTCGACCCGGTCTTCGATCGCGGCCAGCCGCAGCTCGTCCAGGCGGGCCGCCGGCGCGGGTGCGCCCGGCACATCGGCCAGGGCGGGGCCACGCCACAGCTCCAGCGCCGCACGCAACCCGGCCGCCGCTCGGGCCCAGTCACCGCCGGCGAGCGCGCGCCGCCCGGCCTCGGCCAGTCGCTCGAATTGGTACGCGTCGACATCCTCGCGATCCACGGCGAGGCGGTAGCCGGCCGGGTGGAACTCGACCGGGTTCTGCTCGGCGGGCAGAACCTGACGTAGCCGCGACACCTGGGACTGGAGCGCGTTGGCGGCACCTCGGGGTGGGTGTTCGCCGTACAGGCCGTCGATCAGCCGGTCGGCGGAGACGACGTGTCCCGCGTCGAGCAGAAGGAGCGCCAGCAGCGCGCGCAGGCGAGGGCCGCCCACGGGAATCTCGCGCCCGTCGGCCAGCAGCACCTGGGTCGGCCCCAGGACGCGGAAACGCATGCCATGGATTGTCACTCAGAGGCTGGACGATCAGCCTGGTCGCGTCGCGCGGGAGTCGGGTTCGTCCGGGATGCGAGCGCCTTCAGCCGGTTGGCCGGGCCACGTGTCAACGCCCCCATCCTGGGCCGGCGGCACGGCCCCGAGGGTGGGCGGGCGGGACGGTGACACCGGGTAGGCCGCGCCCGGGGCGGAGGCCGCTACCGCCTGATCGCTCGGCCCGGCCGGCGAGGCGTGCTCGGAAGGGGTGGGCAGCGACCCCGCGGATCGGGTGGCACCTGGTGACGCGGGCACGGGTCGGGGCACCGATCCGATCTGACCGGGCGGCGTCAGCGTCCCGCCGGGGAGGGGCGGAGCGCACTGGCGCGTCAGCCAGTCCAACCCGCGTCGGCGGGCAACCACCGTCAGCCGGTCACCCGCGAAGATCACCTGACGGGGGTCGAGGTCCTTCCACCAGATCGTCTTCGCCGCGCCGGCCGCGGTCCGGGCGATCAGCCGGACCTGCCCGTCCCGGTTGACGGTCTCCAGCGGCCGACCGTCCAGCTCGGAGCCGGCGGCGACCGGCACCTCGGCGACCGGCAGCGCGTGCCGGTCGACCGGAATGGTGGTGATGACCGCGCGTTCGGTGAGCGCGCCGATGAAGGCCGGGGCGGCCAGGTAGGAGACCGATCGGGACACCCCGAGCGCGAAGGTCTCCTCCACCCGCTCGGCGAAGTCACCGTCGAAGAGCCGCAGCACCACCCGCAGGTCGTCGCGGAGGTCGCGGGCGGCAAGCGCCGCCTCCAGGTTGGCGACGTCGTCGGTGGACGCCACCACCAGCGCCTGACAGTCCGCCACCGACGCGGCGGCCAAAGTCTCGGGCAGCGCGGCGTCGCCGACGACCAGTGGCACCTCCAACTGGCGGGCCAGGGCCGCGCCACGTGGCGCCGGGTCCTTGTCGATCGCCACGACCTCGACGTCGTACTCGCGCAGTTGGGCCATCACCCGCGTGCCGACGTTGCCGAGGCCGATCACCACGACGTGCCCCGCGCGGGCCGGTTGGAGCAGACCGGTGTGCAGGGCGAGACGGGCGTTGACGATGCCGTCCACCACCACGGCAGTGATCAACGGGATCAGCGCGAGCCCGGCCAGGTTGAGCACCACCTGCATGATCTGCGCGTCGGCGGCCTTGCCGGTGTCCGGATCGGCGCCGCTGAGCGTGGTGACCAGCGTCAGGTACAGCGCCTCCAACGGCGAGACGCCCTCGGTGCGGGAGATCAGCGCGCCCAGCACCGCGATCACGGCGAGCACCAGCATCACCGCGATGCCGATCTTGCGGGTGGCGAAGCCGCGTACGGCCCGCATCAGCACCGCGACCGGACGGCGTCGACGCCGGGCCCGGACCAGCCGCCGCGCGGCGACCTCGGTGCCCGGCGGCTGACCGGTCGCCTCGGCGAGCACCAGGTCCGCGCCGGCCTGCTCGGCCGGCAGCAACTCCATCCCCTGCCGCCCGTCGGGGCGGGCCAGCGCGCACACCACGTCCTGCGTCCGGACGTCGGCACGCCGCGCCACCCGCAACGTCTTGTCCCGGTGTTGGAAGGAACTGGGGTCGACCTCGCCGAGCGCGGCGGCCACGAACGCCGGTGCCGCCATCTCGGCGTCGGAGAGCACCTCGACGGGCGCCCTGATCAGCTTGCGGACGCCGTCGGCGAGGGTGCCGTTGAACATTCGCAGCACCTGCCGGACGCGCTGGTCGACGGCCTGCGCACAGAGCGCGGCGTGCAGGTTGCCCACGTCGTCCTGGTGCAGCAGGGCCAACCCGGTCGCCCCGGCCAGACCGGCGGCCTCGAAGGTCGCCACGTCCAGGCGTTCCGAGCGAATCACGCGGACACCGCGCAGGCTCGCCACGTCCGGACCGGTGCTGCGGTAGCGCTCCGGCACCACGACGGTCACCCGTGCCCCGCCCACGGGAAGGTCGGATTCGAGCAGCGCGCGGGCCACGTAGTAGGCCAGGGCGTCCCGGCCACAGATCACGTAGTGCGGGCGCGGGTCGCCGGCGGAGCGGAGCCGCCAGTTCCACTCGACCGCCCGTCGCGCCCGGTCCCGCCACGGCTCCGCCATGCCCGGATCGTAACCAGCACGATCACCCTGGGCGACCCCACCCGGATCGTCCCGGGCAGGCATGCCGACCCGGGCCGTGGGTAGAGCACCTGCCATGCAGACCTTCCTCCCGTACCCGGACTTTCTGGCCAGCGCCCGCGCGCTGGACCAGAAGCGGCTGGGCAAGCAGCGGGTGGAGGCCATCCAGGTGTTGCGCGGGCTCACCTGGCCGGGGTACGGGTGGCGCAACCACCCGGCCGTGAAGATGTGGGCCGGGTACGAGGAGGCGCTGACCCGGTACGGGCTGGACATGTGCGCCGTCTGGACCGAGCCGGGCCGGGCGGACACCTGCGCCACCACGCTGACCGTCGACCTCGCCGCCGCCTGCGGGGCAGGTGTCGTACGGACCCAGGACGAGCTGGCCCGTGCCGGTGACCTGCCACCCTGGCTCGGCCGTGACGACCTGCACCTGAGCCACCGCTCCTCCCTGCTGCGCAAGGACCCGACGCACTACGCCCCGATCTTCGGCACCGACACGCCCGACGACCTGGAGTACGTCTGGCCCGCGTCCGACCGGGCGCGGCGCTGCCTGCCGTAGCAGACTGGCGGCAGACGAGGGAGGTGCCCGTGGCGCTGTCGCGTGTGGTGGGTCGGCTCATCGGCGTACGCCAGCATGAGGTGGACCCCGGCGGCGGTGGCGCCGCCCGCGTGCCGCGACCGGTCGCGGCGGTCGTGGTCGGGGCGGGCATCGCCGGTATGTCGGCGGCCGTGGTGCTCGCCGAACGCGGCGTGGACGTGACCGTGCTGGAGGCGGCGCCGACCATCGGTGGACGGCTGGGCGCCTGGCCGGAGGCCCTGCCCGACGGGGAGCAGCAGAACGAGCACGGCTTCCACGCGTTCTTCCGGCAGTACTACAACTGGCGGTCGATCCTCCGGCGCGTCGAGCCCGGCCTGGGCTTTCTCAAACCGATCCCGGGCTATCCGATCCTGAGCGCACAGTGGCCGACCGAGGAGTTCGGCAAGCTGCCCCCCGCGCCTCCGGCGAACCTGCTCGCGCTGCTGCTGCGCAGTCCCAGCCTGCGCCTTTCGGACCTGCGGTCGATGGACCGGGACGCGGCGTTGCCGCTGCTCACCTACGATCCGGTCCGCACTTACGCCGACCTGGACGACACCACGGCCGACGAGTTGCTGGCGTCGCTGCGGTTGCCGGACCGGGCGCGGGCGATGCTGTTCGAGGTCTTCTCCCACTCGTTCTTCAACCACGAGGCGGAGATGTCGGCGGCCGAGATGGTCGCCCAGTTCCACTTCTACCTGCTGGGTAATCCGGAAGGGCTGGCCTTCGACTGCCCGGACGAGGACTATGCGACGGCGATCTGGCAGCCGCTGACCCGGCACGTGGAGAAGCACGGCGGTCGGGTGCTCACCCGCTCCGGCGCGACGGGGGTGCACCGGGACGGCGACGGCTGGCGGGTGACGACCACCGACGGCGGCGACCACCGGGCGGCGCACGTGGTGCTGGCCGTCGATCCGCCCGCGCTCGCCGCGCTGGTGGCGGCCTCCCCCGACCTGGTCGCGCGGGCACCGGAGTTGGCGGCACGGATGCCCCGCTTCGGCCGGCCCGGCCCGCCGTACGCGGTGGCGCGGTACTGGTGCGACGGCGACGTCGCCGCCGACCGGGCGGTGTTCAGCGGGGTGTCCCGGCAGCCCACTCTGGACTCGGTGACGCTGTACCACCGGCTGGAGAACGAGTCGCGGCGCTGGGCGCACCGCACCGGCGGTTCGGTCGTCGAGTTGCACGCGTACGCCTGTGAGCCCGGCGTGCCGGCCGAGGAGTTGGCCGAGCGGATGCGCCGCGAGCTGGTGACGCTCTGGCCGGAGGCGGCTGACCTGCGGGTCCGGGAACTGCGCGCCCGGGTGGAGGCGCAGGCCCCGGCGTTCACGCCGGGCAGTCACGCCTGGCGTCCGGGGGTCCGCACCGAGGCCGCCGGTGTCTACCTGGCGGGCGACGGGATCGCGACGGACTTCCCGAGCGCGCTGATGGAACGCTCGGCGGCCACCGGGATCATCGCGGCGAACCACATCCTGCGGGCACAGGGCGCCGCGACCGAGCCGGTGCGCTCGGTCCGCCCGCGTGGGCTGCTGGCCGGGCGAGGAGCCCAAAACCGATCAAAAGCGACATAACCGGCGGTACGCTGCCGTACGCTCGGTTGATCATCCGTCGATCGACCGGGCGGGAGGGCAGCGGCGATGTCACCACTGCACCGCGCCGGCGCAGCGGACGGACGGCCGGCCGAGGAGGCCGTCCGCGACGACGCGTACCCACTCATCCGTGACGAGCGCGCCTGCGTCGTCACCGCCCTGCGGCTGGGCTGGTGGATGGCGGACGCCTACCACCACGGGCAACACGCCGAACCGGGACCGACCACGCCGGTCCACCCACCGGCCAAGCTCTCCAACCTGACCGAGATGTCACTCCCCCGCCGGATGCGGATGTACCTCGACGGCGTCGACGTCGCGCTGGCCCAGATCTCGGCGCTCACCCGGCACACCGGGTCGCTGCCCGACACGTCCGCCGCCCGCACACGACTGCCCGACCTGGACCGCCTACCCGACCCGGACCGCGTTCCCGACCTGGACCGCGTTCCCGACCTGGTCGACACCGAACCGCTGCTGCTCGCCCTCGACGACCTCAACGTGGACGTGCTGCGCTGGGCGATGGCCACCAACCTCCGGGTCGGACTGGCCTACCGGCTGGGCCGGTCCCTGGCCGACACGGTCCGGCCCGGCGACGCCGCCCAACTCCTGCGCCGCTTCGACGGCCGGCAGATCCAGATCAGCCGGTGGTTGGACGAGTTGGCCAGCGTGCTCCCGCCGTACTCGGCCGCCGTGGTGCGCCGCTCGCTGGCCGCCTGGGCGGTGGCCGTGGAACGGGCCGGCCGGGGTGACCCGACCGAACCGGGGCCCGCCGAGCTGAGCCGCGAACTGCGCAACCAGGGCGACCTGTGGCGCGGCGTGCTCACCGGTGGCCTGCACCCGCGTGACCTGCTCGACGAGGAGGACTACGCGGTGGTCGCCCGGAACCTGATCATCCGGGATCGTCGGCTGGTCGCCCAAGCCGCCCGGGGCATCTTCTGGCCGGTGCTGGTGCCGCTGCTGGCGGTGCTCTTCGCGCTGGTCGGCGTGAGCGCGGCAGCGGCGGCCGGTTCGCCGACCACGCGGGCCGCCGTGGCCCTGCTCGGTCTGGGCGCCGGGCTGGCCGCCATCTGGCGCTCCGTCTCGGGACCCGCGCTGGCGGTCGCCGGCGAGGTCAACCGGCCGCTGCTGGACAGCGAACTCACCGCGCGGATGGCACTGCGACTGGACAAGCCGCTGACCAACGCCCGCCGCACGGCGGGGAGCACTTCCCGCACCCGGCGTCAGCGCGCTCCCGAGGAGCCGGGCAGCCGATCGAAATACGTTGCTCCCCGCTCCCGTGCGGACCTACCGTGATCGCGCAAGGTCAACCACCACAGCGGGAGCAGGTCATGACGAGGTCGCACGCCACCACCGTGCTGTCGTCACTGCTGTCCTGCGGCGGTTGTCTGCTGCTCGCCGGCCATGGTTGGCCGGCGGAACACCCCCGGGCGGGCCGGCCCGACTGACGCGTACCCGTACGCGCCGAGCCGCCCGTCCGGTACGCCGGACCGGGCGGCTCTTCGCTGTCCGCCGCCACTGTAGGGAAAGGAGTCCCGGTGGATGCCGTCCTCGTCGTCAACGCCGACCTCGGCCCGTTGCACCGGGTCACCGTCCAGCACGCCGTCCGGATGCTCTGCCGACGGGTGGCCGAGATCCACGAGGCGGAGCCCGATCGGGTGATCGGCGTCTTCCCGCTGCCCCGGGTCGTACGGCTGGTCCGCTACGTGGTCACCCGGTGGCGGTTCAACTCCGGGCCGGCCTGGTCCCGGGCCGGGGTGCTGCGCCGCGACGACCGCTGCTGCGCGTACTGCGGTGGCCCGGCGTCGACCATCGACCACATCCTGCCGCGTTCCCGGGGTGGCCGGAACACGTGGCGAAACACCACCGCCGCCTGCTACGGCTGCAACCAGCGCAAGGGCGACCGGACCCCGGCGGAGGCGGGCATGCCGCTGCGCCGCGAGCCGGTGAACCCGGGCTGGGCGTCGCTCGCCGGGCGGTGACCGACCGGCCGGCGGGAACGGGGGGCCGCGCCCGGGGGTACGCCCTCGGCGCGGCACCCGCCGGCCCCCGGGTCAGGCGTCGCGTTCTTTGACTTTCGGCTTCGGCTGGCCGGCGGCGCAGTGGACCCGGATCTCGCTGCTGTGCTCGGGTGCGGTCAGCTTGACCGTGACCTGCTTCGCGGGCCCCGCGTCGTACGGCGGCACCTGGTAACCCGGCGCGGGGGTGACCGTGAGCAGTTCGGCCAATCCCCCGACACAGCGGACGGTGACCGTCCCGCCCTGGGCGCGCACCGTGAGCCCTGGGGATTCGGCAGGCGGAGACGCGCCCGGGGGCGTGACCGTCGGCGCTACGGTCGGCGGCGGCTGACCCGGGGCCGGCGGCCGACCCGGGCCCGCTCCGGAGCCAGGGCGGGGAGCGGCCGACGTGGGACCGGCCGACGGTTCGGCGGGCGCACGCACAGTGGACGGTTCGGGCTGCGCGACGGTCTCCGGCAGGCCCACCGTGGTCGTGCCATCCGTCCCGATCCCGGTTCGCGGGGTGGTTCCGTCGTGCTGCCGCGTGCCGTAGTCGCCGAGCGACCCGGCCACCGCCACCGCTGCGATCACCGCGCCGCCGACCACCAGCGCCACCCGTCGGCGACGCCAGGCCTGTCGCCGGGGTGCATCGGAAGCAGCCCGGTTCACGCCGTCGGCCACCTCCGCGTCCTCACTCGCTGCGGCCTTGCGCGCGTCGTTCGCCCCGGCGTCACCATCCTTGGCCGGGCGGGCAGCGGCCGAGCCAGCGGCGACCGCCCTGTCCGCGGCGGTCGACCTGTCCGCCGCAGCCGGCCCGGAAGCAGTGGCGGACCCGGACGCGGCGGCCAGCCCGGAGGCGGCGGTTGCACCGGCCAGCCCGGAGACGACGGTGAGCAGGATGCGGGCCACCTCGGCGGCCGGGGGCCGGTCGTCGGGGTTGCGGGCCAGACACCAGTGGTAGAGCCGGTGGACCTCGGCGGGCACCCGGTCGATCTCGGGTAGCGGGTCCGGCTCGACGTGCACGTGGGCGCGGAGCATCCCGGTCTGCGTCTCGGCCGCCCACGGCAGTCGACCGGTGAGCGTCCGGTGCAGGAGCAGGCCGAGCGCGTACACGTCGGAGGCCGGCAGGACCTCGCCGGCCGCCAGTCGCTCCGGCGCGAGGTACGCGGGCGTACCGAGCAGCCGGCCGTCGAAGTCGATCTCGGAGTCGCCGGCGGCCGCCGCGATACCGAAGTCGAGCACCTTCGCGCCGGTGGGGGTGAGCATCACGTTGCCCGGCTTCACGTCCCGGTGCACCAACCCCTGGTCGTGCGCCGCCGAGATGGCCGACGCCACCTCGGCACAGACCCGCAGCGCGGCGCGTGG
This sequence comes from Micromonospora sp. DT44, assembly GCF_049841635.1. Classification (NCBI taxonomy): domain Bacteria; kingdom Bacillati; phylum Actinomycetota; class Actinomycetes; order Micromonosporales; family Micromonosporaceae; genus Micromonospora; species Micromonospora sp. DT44. Next base: position 28,501 of record NZ_JBNCKS010000063.1, read on the forward strand.
TGGCAACGGCCCGGCGACCAGCCGTCTTTCGAGGGTGTCGCCGTTGAGCAGTTCCAGCACCACGAACGGCGCCTGGACCCCGTCGAGACGTGACTCGCCGAAGTCGTAGACGTTTGTGACGTGCGGGTGCGACAACCGGGCCGCAGCCTTGGCCTCGGCCCGGATCCGCTGACGGGCGTTGGGGTCCGAGGCGACGAGCACCTTCACCGCCACGTCCCGTTCGAGCACCTCGTCGTACGCCCGGTAGACCGCCGACATGCCACCGCTGCCGAGACGCTCCAGGAGTCGGTAGCGGCCCGCAAGCAACTGATCACGCTGCACGACCGACAGACTGCCGTACGACTCACGTTCGGCACCACCCGGGATCGAGGTTTCGCAATGGGTGGAACCTCAGCGACCACGATCGACTCGGATTCAATGAAATCGGCGTATCCCAGCGCACGGGACACCCCGCCTTCCTGTAAACCGGGGTGGATCAAGCCTCGGGTCCGGCAGCGTCAGCGCTCGGTCGGCGTCCGCCAGGCGAAGCGGGGCGTCCGGCGCTCGGTTATGGCCGCCACGCCCTCGCGGGCCTCGCCGCCGTCCGCGACCTTCCGGTGCCACCAGGCGATCCGGGCCGGCCCGGCGCGGTCGTCGATGATCTCCTTGGCGGCGGTCACGCTCAGCGGTGACCGTTGGGCGATCGTCGCGGTGAGGTCGTCCATCCGCTCGGCGAGGCGGTCGCCCGGCAGCACCTCGTCGACCAGGCCGATCCGCAGGGCCCGCTCGGCGTCGATCAACTCGGCGGTGAAGAGCAGGTGCTTCGCCGCCGACGGGCCGACCAGTCGCGCCAGCCGACGCGTCGTCGGCGCCGGGTAGACCAGCCCGAGGCGGGCCGGAGGTACGCCGAACCGGGCGTCGTCCGAGGCGATCCGCAGGTCACAGGCGACCGCGAGCTGCGCGCCGCCCCCGACGCAGGCGCCCCGGATCGCCGCGATCGTCGGCTTGGCGAAGCTTGCCAGCCGCTCCTCGGCGGCGACCGCGATGCTGGTGTCGCCGGCGTCCAGCAGCTCGGCCAGATCACCCAGGTCGGCGCCCGCACAGAAGGCGTCGCCCGCGCCGGTGAGCACCAGGGCCCGCACCTCGGGGTCGGGTTCCAGCCGGTCGAGCAGTTCGGGGAGCTGCCGCCACATGGCCGCCGTCATCGCGTTCCGGCGAGCCGGGTTGTGGATCACGACGGTTGCCACCGGTCCGGTCACCGCGACAGTCAACTCCGCGTCCGACACGCAAACCCCTCTTCCCACGTCACCCAGCCGACCCAAGATTGCCAGAACGGCCCGGACACGAACCCGGCGACCACCGTTGCGGTGGCCGCCGGGTCCCGGGTGTCGGTCAGGTCAGGAGACGTTGACCGCGGTGTCGTCGACCACGAAGGACGTCTGGAGCGAGGAGTCCTCGGTGCCGGTGAACTTCAGGGTGACGGTCTGGCCGGCGTACCCGGCCAGGGAGAAGGACTTCTGGCTGTAGCCGGAGGCCTTGTTCAGGTTGGAGTAGGTCGCCAGCGTGGTCAGCACCATCCCGCCCGAGTTGAGCACCTGCACGTTGAGCTTGTCGTACGCCGTGCTGGTGGTGGTCTCGGCCGAGTCGATGTGCAGCCAGAAGCTCAGCGTGTACGACGAGCAACCCGCCGGAAGGGCCACCGACTGGGCGAGCGTGTCGGTGTGGGTGCTGCCGTACCCGTCCAGCCAGGCCTTGTACGACCCACCGTGGGCCGCCTGGCCGCTGGAGCTGGTGATCACCCCGGAGCTGGCCGTCCAGCCGGTCGAGCCGGACTCGAAGCCCGGGTTGGCCAGCTTCTGGCCCGGCGAGGTGCAGCCGCCGCCGGAGCCGTTGACGGTCAGCGTGTAGGTGGCGCTGCGGGTGACCGACCCCGCGCCGTTCACGGTGACCGAGTAGGTGCCCGGCGAAGTACTGGACGAGGTGCTGATGGTGAGGGTGGACGAGCCGCCCGACGTCACCGAGGCGGGGCTGAACGCGGCGCTCGCGCCACTGGGCAGGCCGGACGCGGAGAACGTCACGGTCTGCGCCGAACCGCTCGTGGTGGCGGTCGACACGGTGGTGGAGACGGCGCTGCCCGGGTTCACCGAGCCGGCGGTCGGCGACAGCGACACGGAGAAGTCGTTGCCGGTGGAGCAGGTGGCGTCGTTGCCGGCGACGTTGACCGCCGTCCAGGCGGCCTGCACGGCCTTGTACTCGGTGGAGCAGCTGCCGTACAGGTCGGTGGCCGCCCGCAGGCTGTAGGCGCGGGCGGTGTTCGCCGGGTTGCTGGTGTTGACGTACGACGTGTTGGAGGTGAAGTAGACGTCCAGCGCCCGGTACCAGATCTTCTCCGCCTTGGTACGACCGATGCCGGTCACCGCCGGGGCGGAGCCGCAGACCGGCGAGGTGCCGTACGAGGTGGAGCCGGTGCCCTCGGCGAGGTTGAAGTAGAAGTGGTTGCCGACGCCGGAGGAGTAGTGCACGTCCTTGTTTTTCGTACTGGTGGACCAGCAGGAGTCGGACGAGCCGTCCAGCGACGGGTTGTACATGTAGCGCAGCGGCGTGTTGTTGCCGTTGATGTTGATCTTCTCACCGACCTGGTAGTCACCCGGGTCGCTCGGCGCGGCGGCGTAGAACTCCACCATGTTGCCGAAGATGTCGCTGGTGGATTCGTTGAGGCCACCGGACTCACCCGAGTAGACCAGGCCGGCCAGCGCCTCGGTGACGCCGTGGCTCATCTCGTGCCCGGCCACGTCGAGCGCGACCAGCGGGCGGGAGTTGCTTGAGCCGTCGCCGTAGGTCATCTGGGCGCCGTCCCAGAAGGCGTTGACGTAGTTGTTGCCGTAGTGGACCCGACTCGGCACACCACTGCCGTTGCCGAAGATCCCGTTGCGGCCGTGGACGTTCTTGAAGTAGTCGAACGTCTTGGCGGCGCCGAAGTGCGCGTCCACTCCGGCCGACTGCCGGTTCGAGTTGGCGCCGGTGCCCCACGCGTTGTCGGCGTCGGTGAACGTGGTGCAGGACGACGTGCCGTTGTTCATGTCGCAGGTACGGCCGTTGCCGCGCACCGGGTCGATCATCTGGTACGTGCTGCCGGAGAGCGTCGCGTCGATGCTGACCGTGCCGGTGTAGATGCCCTGGCCGCTGCCGGTGACCGATTCGATCTCGTCGTACGACCCCACGGTCGCGCCGGAGGTCGCGTCGGTGACGACGTGCAGCCGCGACGGCGTCTGCCCGTCCGGCTGCCAGCCACTGACCACCGTCTCCCAGGCCAGCCGGCCCACGCCCGAGCTGGCGTCGACGAACAGTTCCGGTGCGCCCACGGTCTCGGCCTTGCCGGTGAACCCGGCGCGGGCCGTCTTCTTCGCTGCGTCGGCGCTGACCTTGGCCGTGGTGAGGAGGGTCAGCGGTGCGGCGAGTCCGACCGAACTGCCGGCGTAGGTGCCGTTCGGCGCGGTGTGGATGACGAAGTCACCGCCGTACACCCGCAGTCCCTGGTAGGTGCGGGTGTAGCGGGTGTGCGCCGCGCCGGAGGCGTCCACCCGGGTGCTCTGCACCTGGTAGGACTCGGCGCTGGAACCCTGGACCGCGCCGGGGTTCGTTCGCAGGACGGTCGCCGCTCGGGCCGCGGCGGATGCGTCCGGCGCGGGAGCGGGAGGTGCGGCAGCATGCGCCGCGGTGGCGACGCAGGTCAACAGGCCGCTGGTGAGCAGCGCTGCGCTGACGGCCGCGAGGGGTCGTTTCACGTGCCCTCCTGGAAGGAGAAAGGGTGTGACGGGGGTAGTCACGCATGTAGATATAGCTATGTGTGGAGGAAAAGAGAAGCCTTGGACCGCTCCCAGACATTGAGATTGGCCGAACGGATGAGGGCCTTGACAAGGGAACCGACGCGGGCATTGGCGCGTCCGACGGACATGAGACCCGCCTCCACGACCGGCGTCACGATCGCGCTCCTGGCCGCCCTGCTGGCCGGCTGCACCGGCACCGACCGGGCCGCCGACCCCACCGACCTGCCCCCGGTGACCGGCGCGACCGCAGGCCCGGACCTCACGAACATCCCCGCCCCGAGCGGCCTCGCCCCGAGCGGCCCGGTCCCGAGCGGCCTCGCTCCGAGCGGCCCCGCCCCGAGCGGCCCGGTCCCGGGCGGCCCGAAAGCGGACGACCGGGCTCGGGTCGCGCTGTTCCGCTCCGGTGGTTTCGCCGGACGCGGCGACAACATCACCGTCGAGCCGGACGGGCGGTGGACCGTGGTGGACCGGGCCGGCGGCCGCCGTACCGGCAAGCTCGGCACCGCCGACCTGGGCCGGTTGCACGGACTGGCCACGGACCCACGGCTGAGCGCCGAGGCCCGTCGCACGGCCACCACGTCGAGCTGCGCCGACGCGTTCAGCTACCGCCTCACCGTCGGGACCGTCGAGACCGGGTACGTCGACTGCCCCGCCGACCCCGCGCCGCCGCCCGCCACCCGGGAACTTGTCGAGCTGCTGCTGAAGGTCACCGCCTGACGGCGGGTCACACGAGGTAGTCCGGGGGAAGGCCGGTGCCGCGCAGCTCGGGCGGCAGGTGCGCCACGTCGTTGACGGCGACAAGGTTCGGTGGCCCGGCCGGGCCGTACCGGATGACGGTCAACCCGGCGTTGTGGTGGTTCAAGCCCAGCCACCGCCGCTCGGGCGCGTCGAGGGCGTGCCGGACCAGCCAGGCGATCAGGAAGGTGTGCGTCACCACCAGCTCGCGGACCGGCTCCCCCACGACGGCCGCCTCGTCGACCTCCGCCGGCCCCGTGAAGCGCCGCACGGCCTCCGCCGTCACGCGCGGCCCGTCGGCCCGCTCGGCCGTCGAGAATCCGGCCAGGAACTCGGCGTACGCCGACGGCAGGCCGGCCGGGTCCGTGTCGTGCGGGAGGTGGTCACCGGCCAACTCGGTGGCGTACGCCGGAACCCCGGGCAGTGCCGCGGCGACCACCTCAGCGGTCTGCGCGGCCCGGCGCAGCGGCCCGTGGTGGACGGCCGCGAACGACCGCCCTTGCAGCCGCTCGCCGAGCAGCGCCGCCTGCCGCCGGCCGCGCTCGGACAGGCCGGTGTCCGGCTCGGTCGAGCCCGTGTCGGCGTGCCCGGTGAGGTCCTGCTCGCCGTGTCGGGTGAGGTAGAGCAGCCGCGTTCGCATGCCGTACACCCCAACACACCGGAAGGCGCGGTGCTGGCCCGCGCCCTCCGGTTTCTTGATCTTGCGGCTACGCCCGGGGGAACATCTGGCCGATACGGATCTTGTTGCCGAACGGGTCCCGGACGCCGAAGTCGATCCCGTACGGGCGCTCGGTCGGCTCGTCGGTGATTTCGACGCCCTTCGCCACCAGGTCGTCGTGGGTCTTGTGGGCGTCGTCGGTGGTCATGAAGAGGTACCCGCCCAGGGCACCCTTGGTGAGCAGCTCCCGCACCTGCTCGGCCGTCGCCGGGTCCAGCGCCGGCGGGCCGGGCTTCTCCAGCAGGATCTCGCGCTCCGGGTCACCGGGCAGGTTGACCGTCAGCCAGCGCATGAAGCCGAGATCCTGGTCAGTGTTGACCTCCATGCCGAGCTTGTTCACGTAGAAGTCAAGCGCCTCGTCCTGGTCGAGCACGTAGATCTGGGAGCGGCTGATCGCGTTCATCGTCATGCTACGACCGTAGAGGGTGGCCCCGACCTGCTGCTTATCCAAAACTGCTGGGACGCGTCCAGGCCTTCGTGAAGCAGGACGGCACGTTGCCGGCGGCGACGCGGCGACGCCGGAACTCCGAGGGCGGCTCACCCACGATCTGCCGGAACGTCCGACTGAACGTACCCAGGCTGCCGAAGCCGACCGCGTAGCAGATGTCCGTCACGTCCCGGTCGGTCTCCACCAGCAGCGTCATGGCCCGCTCCACCCGGCGGCGTTGCAGGTAGCGGTGCGGCGTCTCGCCGAAGGTCGCCCGGAACGTCCGGATGAAGTGCGCCTCGGAGACGTGCGCGATCCGAGCCAGCGCCGGGATGTCCAGCGGTTCGGCGTACGACCGGTCCATCGCGTCGCGGGCGCGCAGCATCGCCCGGTTGGACTCCTCCACGGCCCGACTCACCGGGGGCCGCCGGGCGGCAGGACCGGTGTCTGCGTCACGTCCTGATCGCGCAGCTTGGCGTAGACGACCTCGGAGGTGAACCCGCCGATGAACCCGATGGCCAGCACGAAGAAGACCAACCTCCGCGCCGCGTCACCGTCGAGCAGGCCCGGGTTGGTGGAGAGCTGCGCCGCCACGAACAGCAGGAAGGCGATGACACCAGCGGCCGACCCCAACGCCGCCGCCCGCAGCCAGTGGCCGTTGCCGTCGTACGCGTTGCGCACGATCGCGCCCCACACCGACGCGATCATCGGCGCGGCCACCAGGACCGCCACGTTCTGCCACCCACCGGCCGGCGCGGCATACGCCAACGGGATCGTCGCCAGGGCGAGCAGCAGCAGGACCAGCGCGGTCACCAGGCCCGCCACCGTACGCCGACCAGCGGCGCCCGCAGCGCGTTCCTCATCTGCGCGACGCCGCACCTGGGCGCAGAGCGCGGTCACGATCGGGCCGGCTGCTGCCGACTGCCAGGGTCGGGCCAGCAACGCCACCTCCTCCTCGGTGGCGACGCCACGCTCGTTGTTGAGTCGCTGCCACGTCTTCTCCGCGCCACCGCCGAACGCCGCGACCGCAGCGACCGGGATACGACGGGACAGGCCGATGAGCCCGGCGATGAACGTGGAGCGTCCACCGCCCAACAGCAGCAGCGCGTCAGCCGTCAGCAGCGACCGGTAGAAGCTGACCTCCCAGTCGTCGGTCGACTCGGGCACGACGGCGAACAACTCCGGATGCCGCTGGGCCTCCTCGAAGTCCACGTCCTGCTGGTACCGACCACGAACCAGGATCGAACCGGCCGTCGCCCGGCCCGAGCCCACGTAGCCGCGTACGACATCTCGTTCCAGGTAGTCGGGATCACTGGAGTACACGACGATGCGGCAACCCTGCCGCGCGAGCTCTGCGCCCAGCTCGGCCGCCGCGGCGGGCGCGGCCTCCGGATCGCGTACGGCCGGCGAGTAGGAGCGGTTGACCTGGGCGCTGCCGGCGATCGCGACGAGCGGGCTCATGCGACTCCTCGACGGTCGGGTGATACCCGAACTATAGGAGTGGCCGACCATCGATCACGCACGCCGGCAGCGCGGTCAGCGAGTCGACGGTGGCAGCGCGGCGCGCCGGATATTCTGAGCGATTGGGCTGAAGCCGATCTGGGCTGCATTTGAGGTGGGACCCCGATGATCAATGAACCCGCGCCTGCTTCCTACCCGCAGGTCCCCGCATGTCCGGATCTTGGACCTATCGCCGGTCGCTCTAGATGATCGATTCCAAGGGGTCAGTGGTCGTAGGCGGTCAGGGATCGCATGACCGGTTGGCCGGTGTGCCAGTTG
>NZ_JBNCKS010000064.1:0-34778 GCF_049841635.1 Micromonospora sp. DT44
TCCCGCTGACCGGTTTCGAGCACCAGTGGTGCGGCAGCACGTGTCACATCCAGAGTCTACTACTACGGCTAGCTATTCACGAGACGGAACACTAGCGTCCCCGTGCCGCCCGCGATCGGTGGCTGCTGAGCGGTACGACACGCCAAGGATCGCACTGCTGAACAGCCACCGATCGCCGCGGCCACTCCGCGTGCGGCCGGTGGTGCCTTCCTAGACTGGGTCGATGAGTATCGGCACCGACGGTCGGAGAATGGCCGAGCTGGCCGCCCTGCTGGCCGACGGCACCCGCGCGGGGATCTGCGTGGCGCTGCTCGACGGCCGCGCCTGGACGGCCGGAGAGCTGGCACGGCGGGCCGGCGTCGCCCCGTCGACAGCCAGCGACCACCTGACCCGCCTGGTCCGGGGTGGGCTGCTCGTCGAGGAACGGCAGGGCCGGCACCGCTACCTGCGTCTGGCCGGGCCGTCGGTGGCCCGGCTGATCGAGGACCTCGCCGGGCACGCGCCGGCCCCGCCCGCGCCGACCACGTCACTGCGCGCGGCGAATGCCACCGCAGCCCTGGCGTACGCCCGGACCTGCTATGACCACCTCGCCGGCCGGCTGGGCGTGCTGCTGTACGACGCGCTGGTGGCCGACGGTCGGCTCGACCGGTCCAGCGGGTTGGCGCTGACGCCCGGCGGGTGGGCCTGGGCGGCCGGGCTGGGCGTACCGGTGGACGTGCTGCGCGTCGCCCGCCGGCCGGTGGTCCGCGACTGCCTGGACTGGACCGAACGCCGTCCGCACCTCGCCGGCGCGCTCGGCGTGGCACTTCGCCACCGCTTCACCGACCTGGGCTGGATCACTCAGGTCACCGGCCGGGCGGTACGCCTCACCCCGGTTGGCCGCCCGGCCCTGGCCGAGAGCCTGGGCGTGCCCGTGAGCACCCTCATCCCCGGCACGCCCTCGGCGCCGTCGAGCGGCCGAGCCTGAGCCCTCGGCCGCCGCGCCGCGGTGCGGGACTGTTCGGCGGGGAGCGAACCGTTGGGCTTCTACGGTCGAGCGGTGATCGACACCTGGTCCGACATCGCGCCCAGTACGGGAACGCCGGCGTGCGGCCCGCCCACCTTCGAGCCGGGCAGCGGGTGGTGCGTCACCCGGCACGCCGACGTCCGGGCGGCACTGACCGATCCTGCGTTCCAGGTGCCAGCCGTCGACAGCGGTCCGCCCGGCACGCTCGCCTGGCTGCGCGCCTCGGTGAGCAGGTTCAGCCCGCCAAAGCGGCACGCCGGGCGCCGCGCGATCGGGGTGCGGGCGTTGGCCGAGCTGGACCCGGACGAGCTGCGCCAGGAGGCGGCCCGGTTGACCGTCGCTCTCGTCGACCGGGCCGGTGGCCACCTTGAGGTGATGCGGGACCTGGCCCGGCCGGTGCCACTGCGGGTGCTGGCCCATCGCCTCGGTCTCGCCGACCCGGCAGCCGCCGCGACGGCGGTCGCCGTCGTCGCCGCGGCGTACCACCCGGGGGTGGACCCGGCACTGACCGCGCGGGCCGACCGGGCGGTCGCGGTTCTCCTGGCGCGCTGCCCGCCGGCCCCGCTGGAGGTTCGCGCCAACCTGATCGGTCTGCTGGTCCAGTCGTGCGACGCGACTGCCGGCCTGATCGGCGTCGCCGTCCACCACCTGCTGCGTCCGGCGGTCCCCACCACGGCGGGGACCGCCGACCTGCTGGTCGAGGTGCTGCGCCTCGATCCGCCGGTCCGGGCCACCCGACGGGTCACCGTCGACGCGGTACGACTGGGCGGACGGGACCTGCCGGCCGGCAGCCCGGTGCTGCTGCGCTTCGACGCGGCCAACCGTGACCCGCTGGCGTTCCCCGATCCGGAGGCGTTCCGACCCGACCGGCCGGGTGGCGGTCTGCTCACCTTCGGCGCGGGGGAGCGCGGCTGCCCCGGTGACCGGCATGCCCTCGCGCTGGCCAGCGGGGTTTTCGACGGGCTGCGGGAACGCTGCCGGCGTACCCCGACGCCGTTGTGCCACGAGCCGCACCCGACCCTGCGCATTCCGACCACTGTGGAGGTGAGCGTCCGATGATCGAGCGTCGTGCCGCGTTCCATGCCCTGCACCACACCGGCCGTCCCCTGCTGTTGCCCAACGCCTGGGACCACGCCTCGGCGGCGGCGCTCGCCGCGCGTGGCCATCCGGCGGTCGGCACCACCAGCCTCGGGGTCGCCGCGACCGCGGGCCTTCCCGACGGCGCGGCGGCCACCGCCGAGGAGACCCTGGCCCTGGCCCGTCGGCTGGCCCGGTTGCCGGTGCTGCTCAGCGTCGACGTCGAGGCCGGGTTCAGCGACGACCCGGTGGAGGTCGCCGGGTACGTGGCGGAGTTGGCCGCCCTCGGTGTGGTCGGGATCAACCTGGAGGACGGGCGCTCCGACGGCACCCTTTCCGATCCCGAGTGCGTCGCGCAGAAGATCGCGGCGGTGAAGGCGGCGGTGCCGGACCTGTTCGTGAACGCGCGCACCGACACGTGGTGGCTGAACGTGCCCGACCCGCTGCCGCAGGCCCTCCGTCGAGCCCACGCCTACCGGACGGCCGGCGCGGACGGCATCTTCGTGCCAGGCGTCGTCGACGGGGCGACGCTGCGCCTGCTCACCGAGCGGCTCGACGCGCCGGTGAACGCGCTGTACCAGCCGGGCGGGCCCGGGTTGACCGAGTTTGGTCACGCCGGGGTGGGCCGGGTCAGCACCGGCTCCCTGCTGTTCCGGGCCGCGCTGGGTGCCGCGATCGCCGCCGCCGACGCGGTCCGCGCTGGAGGGGGCACCGCACCGGCGGACCTGCCGTCGTACGCCGAGGTGCAGGACCTGGTGCCGGCGGACGGCGACTGACGGTCCCGCCGGCCTCCGGTGGTCGTCTCGTCCGTTCGGGGGTAAATCAGAGGTTTGTTCGATCCGCGCGAGGTCTCGGTGATTACGGTGTTTTCAGGGCGATTCACTCAGCGCCGTGGCCGGAGAAGGGACCCCGTCATGCGAGTGCCCAGCCGTAGTCCGGGGCAGCAGCCCTCGCCCACCGCTCCACCTCGCCGTCGACCCTCCGGCATGGCCGCGCGTCGCACGCCCAGCGCCGCCCCCGACCTCGCCGCCTACCGGGCGGCCGTGGCCGACCTGCTCGTCGAGGTGGGGGCCCTGGCCGACGCCACCAGCACCCGGGCACGTCAGGTGCTCGTCGACGAGCGGCTGCGCGAACCGGCCCTGGCGGCCGTGCTCGACGCGACCCCGCAGGGCCTGCTCGGCGCGCGCGAGACGCTGCTGCTGGAGATGGCCCGCTACCAGCCGAACGAGCGCACCTCGGCACGTGACCTCACCGCGCTGGTCCGGATCTACCTGCTCTCCCGCATCGACGTGCTGTGGTGGCAGGACGCCCCCGTGTTCCATACCGACGACCAGGTCAACGGCAGCGCGGAACTGGTCGACCTGGAGTGGCTGCGCCGCCGGGACCTGCTGCGCTTTCGCTACCAGGAGCAACCCGCGACCGTGCTGGGCCGGGCGGCGCGCGGACTACGCCGGCGGCTGCGCCCCGACGTGACCCCGCGCACCGCCGGTCTGCTGTTCCGTCGCGCCCGCCGGGAGGTGGTGGCGCTGCTCAACGAACTGGGCCGGGAGTTCGCCGCCGCCGCGCCCGCGGGCACCCCGCCGCTGTGGGTGACGAGCCTGGTCCGTAGCACCGAGCACCAGTACCGGCTGCGCCGCCTGGGTTACGCGGCGATGCTGCCCAGCGGCCACTGCCTCGGCTACTCGGTCGACGTCGAGCTGGCCTGGTTCACGCGCTTCGGCGCGCGCGACGCCCTCGCCGAGCTGCTGCTGGCCCGCCAGGAGGCCGGCGACCTGAACGTGATCGACGAGGGGCAGGCCTGGCACCTGTGCCTCGCGCCCACCGCCCGGCATCGTCTGCGCCGGGCGTACGAGGCCGAGATGGGGGTCTGAGACCGTGTGCGGCATAGCGCTCAGCCTCGGCCCCGAGGCCGACCCGGCGACGTTCCGACGGATGCTCGCCGTCCTCGCCCCGCGCGGCGAGGTCACCGAGACCCGCTGTGAGACGGGACTGCTCGCCGGCACCCGCCGGCTTCGGGTCGTCGACCGCGAGCGGGCCGTGCAGCCCTGGACGTCGACCGACGAGCGGTGGCTGCTCTGTTTCAACGGCGAGATCTTCAACCACGGTGAGCTGCGCGCCCAGCTCACCCGCCTCGGGCAGGTGTTCCGCACCGACAGCGACACCGAGGTGCTGTTGGCGGCGTTCCAGCAGTGGGGCGAGTCGGCGGTGGCCCGCCTGCGCGGCGAGTACGCCTTCGCGGTCGTCGAACGCGCCACCGGCCGGGCGTACGTGGCCCGTGACCCGCTCGGCGTGAAACCGCTGTACTGGTCCCGGCGGCCGGGGTGCCTGCACCTCGCCTCCGAGGTCAAGGCGCTCGTCGGGCACCACGCCCCGGTCAGTGAGGTGCCTCCCGGGCACCACGGTTGGGCGGAGGCGGACGGGACCGTGCGGCTGCGCCCGTACGTCGACCTGCTCACCATCGGCGAGGGCCTGCCGGTCATCGACGACCCGGACGAGGCCACCCTGCTCGTCCGGGCCGCCCTGACCGACGCCATCCGGATGCGGGTGGAGACCGACCTGACCGTCGGCGTCGTCCTCTCCGGTGGGCTGGACAGCTCGTTGACGCTGCGGCAGGTACGCGACATCCACCCGGACTGCGTGGCGGTGACGGTCGGCGTGCCGGACAGCCCCGACGTCGCGTACGCCCGTCGGCTCGCCGCCGACCTCGACGTGCCGCACGTCGTGGTCGAGCTGCGCCCGCGTGACATCCGGCTGGCCGACGTCCGGGAGGCCATCCGGATCTCCGAGCTGACCGAGTACGGCGACATCATCAACGCCGTCGTGTCGGTGCCGATCTTTCGGCGGCTGCGTGACCTGGGCGTCAAGGTGGTACTCACCGGCGACGGCTCCGACGAGCTGTTCGGCGGGTACCCGATGTACCGCCAGGTCGACCCGATCGCGTCCCGCCGGCTGTTCCTGCACCGGATCCGCAATCTCTGCCGTACCGAGTTGCAGCGCGTCGACCGGGCCGCCATGGCTCACGGGGTGGAGGCGCGGGTGCCGTTCCTCGACCTGAGCGTGGTGGAGCTGGCGATGCGACTGCCCCTGAACCTCAAGGTGCGCGACGGCCAGGAGAAGTGGATCGTGCGGCGGGCGTTCGCCGACGTGCTGCCCGACTACGTCGTGCGGCGGCCGAAGCACCCCATGTCGTACTCGTCCGGGCTGCACGAGCGGGTGCGGCTCTACAAGCCGCTCTTCGCCCGGATGCACCGGTCGTTCGGCTACGACCTGCTGGAGCCGGTCCGCCGCGACTTCGACACCGTGCTCAGCGGGTGCGGCAACGACCTGGACCGGGCCATCGCCGACGGGATGAACCGGCCCGACTACACGGTCCTGGAGCACGCCCGTGACCTGGTCGGTGCGGCGAAGTGGAACGCCGCGCCGATGGTCCGCCGGCTGGTCGGACCCCGTCCGCCCCGCCGCTCACCGGTGGGCTGACCCCGCCCGACGCTTGACTCTGACACCGTGTCAGGGACCAGCGTGAGGGGATCATGTTCACCATCGGAGACTTCGCTCGACTGGGCCGCGTGTCGGTGCGGATGCTGCGTCACTACGACAGCATCGGCCTGCTTCACCCGGCCAGCGTCGATCCGCACACCGGCTACCGCTTCTACCGGGCCGAGCAGTTGCGTCGGCTCAACCGGGTGATCGCCCTCAAGGACCTGGGGCTCACCCTGGAGCAGGTGCGGGCGATCCTGGACGAGACCGTCGACACCGCCGAGCTGCGCGGCATGTTGCGGCTGCGTCGCAGCGAGCTGGCCACCCGGCTGGCCGCCGACACGGCCCGGCTCGCGGCGGTCGAGGCGAGGCTCCGGATGATCGAATCGGAGGGTCGGATGACCAACCAGGACGTCGTACTCAAGCAGATCGCGCCGGTGCGCGTGGCGGAGCTGACCGCCGTCGCGCCCAGCTACGAAAGTCAGCACATCGGTCCGGTGATCCAGCCGCTCTACCCGGAGCTGTTCCGCCGGCTCGACGCCGCCGGGATCACCCCGTCCGGGCCGGCCATCGCCTGGTACGAGCCGGCCGAGGGCGAGGGCGAGGCGGTGGTGGTGCACGCCGGGGTGAGCGTCGGCGGTGAGGTCACGGCGGTTCCCGACGTGACGGTGCGGGACCTGCCGGCGGTCGGGACGGCCGCGACGATTGTGCATCACGGCTCGATGGACGACGCCGACCGGAGCGTCCAGGCGCTCGCCCGGTGGATCGAGGACAACGGGTACCGCCCGGACGGGTTCGCCCGCGAGGTGTACCTGGATTATCGCCAGGACTCCCCAGAGCAGGGCGTGACCGAGCTTCAGCTCGCCGTCGACCGCGCCTGACAGCGCTCGCCCTCGCGTCGGACCTGGTGCCCGGGCCGTCCGAGCACCAGGTCCGATCACCGCCAGCACCCGTACCGGCACCGGGGCAGGCTGGACGCATGACGACCACCGCCACCTTCCTCATCCACGCTGTGCCGCCCGCGGCGCTGGAGCTCGTCCGTCGTACCGGCCGAGATGCCGCCGGCCATCGCGTCGAAGGGCGCCTAGCCGGCGGCGGGGAGCCGCTGCGGTGTTGCCTGCGCGACGCGGAGGCGGGGGAGGCGGTGCTGCTCTTCGGGTACGCCCCGCCGATCGCCGCTGTCGCGTACCGGGAGATCGGGCCGGTCTTCGCGCACGCCGCCGCCTGCCCCGGCCCGGACCACGGCGGCGGCCACCCGCCGGGCTGGCGGGGACGGGCCCAGGTCCTGCGGGCGTACGACCGGCAGGGACGGATCTGCGGTGGCCGGCTGCACGACGGCACGGACCCGGAGGCGGTGATCGCGGAGCTGTTCGCCGACCCGCAGGTACACCGACTGCACAGCCGCAACGTGATCTACGGCTGCTTCATGTTCGTGGTGGAGCGGGCCGCCGGGTGACGGCCCTCAGCCGACCAGGAGCAGCGCGCCGACCGCAGCGAGGGTGCCGACGACGGCGAGCAGGGCGCTGGTCAGCACGAACCGTCGCACCGGCACCGTCACCCCGGCCGCCCGGCACCGCTCGAACCACAGCAGGGTGGCCAGCGACGCCCAGGGTGCGGCCAGTGGGCCGACGTTCGTGCCGATCAGCAGGGCCAGCAGGCGGGGGTGGTCGACGATCGGCAGCACCGACTCGCCGGCCAGGTACGCCGGCAGGTTGTTGACCGCGTTCGCCAGCAGCGCACCCGTGCCGCCGGCACGCAACGCGCCGACTGCGCCGCCGTCGGCGCCGACCAGGCCGGCGACCAGGTCGTCGAGCCCGTGCCGGCCGAGGGTCTGCACCACCAGGAACAGGCCGACGACGAAGAGCAGCAGTCGTACGGGCACCAGGTGAATGCGCAGCGTCGCGGGGGAGCGGATCACGAAGCCGACCAGCACCAGCGCGAGGGCGACGGTGGAGGCGAGCCCGATCTCCACCCCGGCGAGGATGCCGGCGACGAAGAGCAGGCAGCCGGCGAGGGCGGTGCGGTGCAGCACCGGGTCGGCCGGCACGTGCGGGGCCGGCGGGACGAAGCGTCCGCCGTCCGGTCGTTCCCGCCGCCACCAGGCGTACCAGAGCAGCACCATGGTGGCCGTCACGGCGGCGAGCTGCGGCAGCGCCATGCGCTCGGCGTACGCCAGTGGGGTGAGGCCGACCCGGTCGGCGGCCAGCAGGTTCGTCAGGTTCGACACCGGCAGCAGCAGGCTGGCGGTGTTCGCCAGCCAGACCGTGGTGACCGCGAGCGGTCCGGCGGGGACGCGCAGGCTGCGGGCCAGAGCGAGCAGCACCGGGGTGAGCAGCACGGCGGTGGTGTCGAGGTTGAGCACGAGGGTGGTCACCGTGGCCAGGCCGCCGCAGAGCAGGAACAGCGCCGCCCAGCGGCCCCGGGAGGCGATGGCCAGCCGACTGGCGAGCACGTCGAAGACGCCCGCGACGGCGGTCAGCTCGGCCAGCACGATCACGGTGCCGAGGAAGAGCAGCAGCGGCAGGATGCGGTGCAGGGTGCCCGTGGTCTCGGCGCGGGGTAGCAGCCCGGTCAGCGCGCAGACCGCGCCGGCCACCGCGAGGACGACGGCCACCACGTCGAGCGGGTGGGGACGCCAGCGCGCGGTCGGCTCGGGCGGAGCCGGCGGCGCGCCGGCGGCAGACTTCACAGGTGACCACGTTGACACAGCGCCCGGTCAGGCGCTCGTCAACCCCCGGCCCGGGTGACCAGGCCCACCTGACGTGGCCGGGCCCGGCCTCTCAAGGAGAGGCCGGGCCCGGGTCGCGCGCCAGTTCTACCAGCTCAGGTAACCGGGCTGGGTCTGCACGTTCAACTCCTTGAACCGGGTCAGGTTCGCCGACCAGGTCCGCCAGTCGTTCAGCTCCAGGACGTCCAGACCCTTCTGGATGTCGTTGGAGTAGATGTTGCCGTTGTAGTAGTACGTCGACCAGGCGCCGCCCGTGACGGCCTGGGTGGCGGACAGCGGGCCGCGCTCCCAGTAGGCGATCTCCTTGGGGTGGCGCGAGTCGGTGAAGTCCCAGACCGAGATGCCGCCCTGGTACCACGCCTGCACCATGATGTCCCGCCCGAGCACCGGGATCAGCGAGCCGTTGTGCGCCACGCAGTTCTCGGTGTCGCCGTTGATCCGGGGGATCTTGTAGTAGCTGCGGAACTCCAGCTTCCGCGCGTTACCGCGGCCGGTGATGTCGTAGACGGCGTCCGCGCCCCGGTCGGGGCCGACGGTCTCGTTGCAGGTGGCCGCGCCGCCGCCGCCCAGCTCGTCGGTGAAGACGACCTTGGTGCCGGCGTTGTTGAAGGTGGCCGAGTGCCAGAACGCGAAGTTGACCGTGTCCCGGACCTGGGTGATCAGCCGGGGCGCTTCGCGGTTCTTGATGTCGAGCAGGATGCCGTCACCCATGCAGGCGCCGGCGGCCAGGTCCTTCGCCGGGTACGCGGTGATGTCGTGGCAGCCGGTGGTCGCCGAGCCGGTCTCGCTGCCCGGGAAACCGCCGTCCGGGAAGAGGTTCGGCGTCGAGATGACGGCCGCCTCGGTCGGCTTCTTCACCGGCACCTTGACGATGGAGATGGAGTCGTGCGGCGGCTGGCAGTCGGGGAACTCGGCCCGCGGGCTGTACGACGAGACGTACAGGTAGACGTTCTTGCGGTCCTTGCCCGGCACCAGGGTGTGGGTGTGCGACCCGCAGGCGGTCTCGACGGACTTGATGTAGCGCGGGTTGGCCTTGTCGCTGATGTCGAAGACCTTGATGCCCTCCCAGGACTCCTTCACCGACGCCGGCTGCGCGACGCTCGCACACGAGTCGTCGCTGCGCGACGAGTCGGTGGAGACGAACAGCAGGTTGCCGTAGACGGAGATGTCGTTTTGCGAGCCCGGGCAGTTGACCTGCGCGGTGATCGTGGGCGCGCTGGGCCGGGAGATGTCGTAGATGACGAACCCGTTGTAGTTGCCGGCGAAGGCGTACTTGCCCTGGAACGCCATGTCGCTGTTGAGCGCGGCCGTCGTGTCGAACGGCGCCTGCTTGGGGAGGTTGGCGATCTGCCGCAGGTTGGGGCTGCTGCGGATCTCGTCGACGCCCGGGATGTCGCTGGCGGCGGCCGGTGCGACCGGTGCGGCCTCCTGCGCGCTGCTCGGTGTCGCCAGGGCGACGCTGGTCAGCAGCAGGCCCGTCGCGGCCAGGCTGACGATGCGGAGTTGTCGGAGCCGTGCGGTGGCCAACTTGATCATTGGCGGCGCCCTTCGAAAGGGGAGATGACGTTGTCGGTACCTTACCGAGCCTCGGAGATCATCGATGTGACCCGGGTCACATCTACGTCGGCTCGTCAATGGATAGGATCGCTGCGACCTCGACCTGAGGGGAGTGCGGCATGACTGTCCGACGTGGTCGGTTACTCGCCGTCGTCATAGCGGCGACCATCGTCGCGGCGCTGGTGGCGCTGGCCATCCGCGCCGCCGGTGAACCCGGCCCGCCGGCCGCCGCGCCCGCCTCGGCGACGCCCACGCCGACGACCGGCCCGACCGGTCCACCACCGCCGCCGGTCCTCGTGCCCGGCCGCCCCGGGGAGCCGGCCGTCGCCCGGTCCGCGCACGAGCTGCGCGACGACAGCCCACCCCGCTTCAACGGCCTGGACACCGTCTACGTCCAGATGATGATCCCGCACCACGAGCAGGCGCTGGAGATGAGCACACTGGCGACGGACCACGCGGCCGATCCGCGGATCCGCGCGTACGCCGACCGGATCCGCGCCGGCCAGGGCCCCGAGATCAAGGTCCTGCGCGGCTGGCTCTCCACCCGCGGGCTGCCCGAGACGGCGCCCGGCCACGACCACGCCGGCATGCGCGGGATGCAGTCCCCCGAGGCGATGCGGCGACTAGCCGCCGCCCGGGGCGTCGAGTTCGACAGGCTCTTCATCACGATGATGACCGATCACCATCAGGGCGCCGTGACCATGGCGACCGACCTGTTGTCGGTCGGGGTCGACGCGACCCTCAACGAGCTGGCCACCTCACTCGCCACCGAGCAGGCCATCGAGATCAACCGCCTGCGCGAGCTGACGCCGCCCTGACCGTCGACGGCCCGTACGCTGGGTGACCGTGAGACGCACGCTGTTCGGCCGCCCCCTGCGCGGCGTCGCCTTCGACGTGGCCGTCACCGGCGTGGTGGCGTTCGTCGGTCTCGCCTCGGCGGTGTCGCAGACCGGCGGCTGGGCCGCCACCGGCGTCGGCGTGGGCATGGCGGCGGCGCTGCTGTTCCGCCGCACCCACCCGAGCGCGGTGACCGTCGTCGTGGCGGCGCTCGCCCTGGTCCAGGTGATCGCCGGCTGGGGTCCGCTCGCCTTCGACGTCGCCGTCCTGATCGCGCTCTACAGCGTCGTGAAGTACGGCCGGCGGCTGCGCGACGGCGTGCTGGCCGGCGCGGTCGCGGCCGTGGGCGTGCTGCTCGCCGCCGCGCAGACCCCCGGCGTCATCATCTGGTGGGTGACCGCGCTGTGGTACGCGCTGGTCACCGGCGCGGTCTGGCTCGTCGCGCTCAACGTGCGGACCCGCCGCCTCTACGTGCTGAGCCTCGAGGAGCGCGCCGCCACCCTGGAACGCGAGCGGGAGGCCGAGTCGCGGGCGGCGGTCGCCGAGGAGCGCACCCGCATCGCCCGCGAGTTGCACGACGTGGTGGCGCACAGCATGGCGGTGATGATCGTCCAGGCGGACGGTGCCCGCTTCATGCTCGACCGCGACCCCGAACAGGCGCGCGCCGCCGTGAAGGTGGTCGCCGACACCGGCCGCTCCGCGCTGGAGGAGATGCGGCGGCTCGTCGGGGTCCTGCGCGCCGCGGGCCCCGCCGGGGCGGACGTCGTGGCCGCCGACCCGGAGCACCGTCGGTTGGCCCTGGCCGAGCTGCCCGACCTGCTGGCCCGCTTCCGCGACGCCGGACTTCGTGTCCGGGACGCCGTCAGCGGCGAGCCACCGGCCCTGCCGCCGGGCCTGGAGCTGACCGTCTACCGCGTGGTGCAGGAGGCGCTGACCAACGCGCTCAAGCACGCCGGTGTCGGCGCCACCGTCGACCTGCGGATGACGTACTCCGCCGACGCCGTCGAGGTCCGGGTCGTCGACGACGGTCGGGGCCGCCCGGTCGTCAGTCCGGCGCCGCCGGGCGGTCACGGTCTGCTCGGCATGCGCGAGCGCGTGGCGGTGTACGACGGCAGCCTCACCGCGGGCCCCCGACCCACCGGGGGCTGGCAGGTGCGGGTACGGCTCCCGCTACCGTCAGAGCCCTCAGCGGAGGTGATCGCGGCATGACGGTCCGGGTGGTGATCGTGGACGACCAGGCGCTGGTGCGCGCCGGATTCAGGATGGTGCTGGACTCGCAGCCCGACCTGGCGGTGGTCGGGGAGGCCATCGACGGCGCCGACGCCCTGCGCGTGCTGGCCCGCACCGAGGCGGACGTCGTGGTGATGGACATCCGGATGCCGACCATGGACGGGGTCGAGGCCACCCGCCGGATCTGCGCCGACCGGCCGTCGGGTCCGCCCCGGGTGCTGGTGCTGACCACCTTCGACACCGAGGCCGACGCGTTCGCCGCGCTGCGGGCCGGCGCGAGCGGTTTCCTGCTCAAGAATGTTCCGCCGGAGGAACTGCTGGACGCCATCCGCGTGGTCGCGGGGGGCGACTCGGTGGTCGCCCCGTCGATCACGCGGCGGCTGCTGGACCGCTTCGCCGGCCAGCTCGGCGTCACCCCGACCGTCGACCCCCGGCTGGCCCAGCTCACCGAGCGGGAGCGGGAGGTCCTGTTGCTGGTCGCGCAGGGGCTGTCCAACGCCGAGATCGCCGCCAAGGCACACGTGGCCGAGGCGACGGTGAAGACCCACGTCGGCCGGATCCTGGCGAAGCTGCAGCTGCGCGACCGGGTGCAGGCGGTCGTGCTGGCGTACGAGAGCGGCCTGGTCACACCCGGGCGCTGACCCGACGTACGACCGCGGTCGTACGGCCGGCGCGTCCGTGCACCACCTGTGGCGTACGCGGGTCGAGAGCGCAGGTGGAGATCGATCCGTCCGGACCGGCCATAGCGTCGGAGGGGTCCGATCCGCGCCGGCACCGGGAGCCCGCACATGATCCGCCTGACCCTGCGTACGCTGCGCGCCGATGCGCTGCGCATGCTGCTGTCCGCGCTCGCCGTCGTGCTCGGTGTCGCCTTCGTCGCCGGCACGCTCATCGTCGTGGACGGGATGCGCGCGGGCGCTTACCAGCGGGCCGGCGCCTTCGACCGGCACACCGACCTGGGCGTCTACCCCGACGGCGATGGGCCGCTCCCGGCGAGGCTGGTCGACGACGTCCGTGCGGTCGACGGTGTGGCCGCTGCGGCCGGTGAACTGCTCGGCAACGGCGGGCTCCTCGGCGCGGACGGGCGACCGGTGCTCGGCTACGCCGTGCTCGCCGCCATCCCCACCGAGACGGCCCTGCGCTCGTACGACGTGGTCGCCGGTCGCCTCCCGGACCGCGCGGGCGAGGTGGTGCTCGACGCGCCGACCGTGGCGAAGGAGGGCTTCACCCTCGGCGCTTCAGTTCTCGTCGGCGGGACCGGCGGGGCGGCCCGTCCGTACACCCTGGTCGGCACGGTCGACGTGGCGGGCAGCGTCCGCGACGTCGGCGGCCCGTTCATCGGCCTGGTCGGCGCGGACGCGCTCGCGGTCACCGGCGGGCGTGGCTACGACCGGATCATGGTGGCGGCCCGGCCGGGCCCCGCGCAGGCGGCGCTGGCCGACCGGCTGCGCGCGGCCGTCGGGAGCGCCGACGCCGACGTGAAGGGCCGCCAGCAGATCCTTGACGAGGCCGTCGAGGACGCCGTCCGCAATCTGAACCAGTTCCTGCTGCTGCTGCTCATCTTCGTCGGGGTCGCGGTGGTGGTGGCCGGCTTCGTGATCGCCAACACCTTCGCGATCGTGCTGGCGCAGCGCACCCGCCGCACCGCGCTGTTGCGCCTGGTGGGCGCGACCCGGGGGCAGGTGTTCCGGGCGGCGCTGCTGGAGTCGGCGCTGCTCGGCCTCGTCGCCTCCGCCCTCGGCGTCGTGCTCGGGGTGGCTCTCGCCGGCGGACTCCGGCTGCTGATGTCCCGACTGGACGTGCCGCTCTCCGGCGGGTTGACCGTCGCCGGCTCGACCGTGCTGACGAGCCTGCTGCTCGGTACCGGGCTCACCGTCGCCGCGGCCCTGCTGCCGGCCTGGCGGGGCACCCGGGTCGCCCCGGTGGCCGCGCTGACCGACGCCGCCGTGCAGCCCGCCCGGGGAGCGGGCCGGGCGCGGCTGGCCCTCGGCGCGGTGGTGCTGGGCGCGGGAGTCGCGGCGCTGGCCGGCGCGGCCGACGCCGGTCAGGTGCTCCTCGTGGCCGTGGGCGGTGTGCTGGCCTTCTTCGGCATCGTGCTGTTCGGCCCGGTGCTCGTCCCGGCGCTGGTCCGGCTGATCGGCTGGCCGGCCCGCCGGGTGTTCGGGATGACCGTCGGCCTGGCGGTGGCGAACGCGGTCCGTAACCCGCGTCGGATCGCCGCGACGGCGACCGCCCTGGTCATCGGGATCGGGTTGGTGTCGGCGTTCGTGGTGGGCGCGCGCAGCACCAAGGACGGCATCGAACGCAGCGTCGACGCCGAGATCGGGACGGACTTCGTGGTCAGCGGCATCGGCCAGAATCTGCCCGCCGCGCTCGCCGGTGAGCTGGCCGCGCGCCCCGAACTGGGCGTGGTGCACGAGCAGCGCAGCGTCGTGACCGGCGACATCGAGGTCCGGGCCGCCCACCCGGCGCTGGTCGGCCGGACGTTGTCCGCCGTGGTGGCCGGCGACCTCGACCGACTCGGGCCGGGGCAGGTGCTGGTGCACCAGGAACTGGCGCGGGCGCACGGCTGGCAGGTCGGTTCCACCGTCGCCATCGAGGGGCGGGCGTTCCGGGTGGCCGCGGTGGTGGCCGACGACGCGCCGGCCATGGTCGGAAGCGCCGCGCCCGAGGGACACATCATCGAGCTCGACGACCGGGACTTCGCGGTGCTCTTTCCCCGCGAACGGGGTTTCCTGGCCGAGATCGACCCGGCCGACGGCGTGAGCGCCGAACGGGCCCGCGCCGCGATCGAGGCCGTGCTCGCCCGCTATCCGACGGCGAACCTCATGGACCAGGGCGCGTACAAGAAGATGCTCACCGGCACGGTGGACATGCTGCTGGCCTCCGTCACCGCGCTGCTCGGCCTGGCCGTCGTGATCGCCCTCGTCGGCGTGGCCAACACGCTGAGCCTGTCGGTGGTCGAGCGCACCCGGGAGAACGGCGTCCTGCGGGCGGTCGGGCTGTCCCGCGGCCGGATGCGGGCCATGCTCGCGGTCGAGGCGATCCTCATGACGCTCGTCGGCGCGATCCTCGGCATCGGGCTGGGCACCGGCGTCAGCGCCGCCGGGATGGCGCTGCTGGCCCGCCTCGGCGGGGACTTCCACGTGGTGCTGCCACTCGGCCAGCTCGGGTCGATCCTCGGCGTGGCGGTGCTGGCCGCTCTGCTCGCCTCGGTGCTTCCGGCCCGCCGGGCACTGTCGCGGCCCGTCGTCGAGGCGCTCGCCGACCAGTGACCGTCGGATCGTCCACGGGTGGCCGAAGCGACATCCGCCGGCCGGCCCCGCCGTCATCCCGGCGGCGGGACCGGCCAGCGGTGCCGGGTCCGGGGCACGCCCTACAGGCGCTCGACCACCTCACCGGAGCACCGGTTGCGGGTGTCGAAGACGTAGCGGGCGTGCCGCACCACCAGGTCGTAGTCGAAGCAGTCGTGATCGGTGACCACCACGACCGCGTCCGCGGCCCGCACCTCCCGCTCGGTGAGCCCGACGACCGCGACCCCGGCGGGAATCTGGTGGGCCTCCGCGTACGGCTCGACCGCGTGCACCTCGGCGCCGAGCGCCTGCAGACGGCGGGCCACGTCGACCGCGGGGGAGTCCCGCATGTCACCGGTGTTCCGCTTGTACGCGAGCCCGAGCAGCAGCAGTCGCGCGCCGCTGACCGCCCGGCCGGTGCGGTTGAGCCCTGCCATGATCCGCTGGGTGACGTGCTCGGGCATCTCGTGGTTGATGTCGTTGGCCAGCTCGATGAACCGGAACTGCCGGCCGAGGCGTCGCTTGACCTGCCAGGACAGGTAGCACGGATCGATCGGCAGGCAGTGCCCGCCGACGCCGGGGCCGGGCCGGAACGGCAGGAACCCGAAAGGCTTGGTCGCGGCGGCGTCGATCGCCTGCCAGACGTCGATGTCGAGGTGGTGCGAGAGCATCGTGAGCTCGTTGATCAGCGCGATGTTGACCTGGCGGAACGTGTTCTCGATCAACTTGGTCAACTCGGCCACCCGGGTGGAGTCGACGGCGACGGTGCGCTCCACGAGCCGCTGGTAGAACCCCTGCACCCGGTCCAGCGACGCCGCGTCGATCCCGGAGACCACCTTCGGGGTGTTCTCCAGTCGCCACGTCGGGTTGCCCGGGTCGATCCGCTCCGGGCTGTAGCCGAGGTGGAAGTCGCCGGGGCTGGTCAGCCCGCTGGCCGACTCCAACAGCGGCCGAAGCAGCTCCTCGGTGGTGCCGGGGTAGGTGGTCGACTCCAGGATGACCGTGCAGCCCGGCCGCACGTACGGGCCGACGCGGATACCGGCCTGCTCGACGAAGCTCAGGTCCGGGGTGCCGTCGCGCAGCGGGGTGGGCACGGTGATGACGCAGACGTCGAAACCCTCGGCGTCCGTGTAGTCGGTGCTGGGGCGGTACCGGCCGCTGCCCAGCGCCCGGCCCAGCCGGTCGGTGGGGATGTCCTCGACGAACGACTCACCCGAGACGAGCCGCTTCACCCGGTCGGCGTCGACGTCCAGGCCGACGACGTCCAGGCCCGCCTCGACGGCACGCATGGCCAGCGGCAGTCCGACGTACCCCTGACCGATCACGACCAGCTTCTCAGCGCTCACCAGGGCTCCCGCAGACGGTGGAAATGACCTGCGGAGAGCCTAGAGCGGTTTTCGGCGTCGTAAGTCCGTTTTGGGGATATCGGTGCTGGTGGGACGGCTGATCAGCCGCCTACGTCCCCGGAGCCGGTCGACGGATCGGTGGAGGCGCTCGGCTCGGTCGCCGGCGAGTTGCTCGGCGACGACGGGGTCTTCGGCGGGTCGCTCGGCGGCGGCGCGGTGGTCGCGCTCGGCGTCGGCGATGGCGAGCTGGCCGACTGGCTGGGCTGCACGCTCGGCGTGGCGCTGACCGACGCGGACGTCGTGGTGTCCGGGACGGTCGGCCGGTTCGGCCGGCCCGGGTCGTTGGTCATCTGCTCGTTCGCCGCCGGCAACTCCACCTGCTCGGTTGGCCCCTGCGTCGGCGCGACCGTCGGCAGCTTGACGGCCGGATCGTGGCCGGTGTTGCGCGCCGCGCCCAGGGCCGCGCCGAGGCCGACCAGGGCGACCAGCATGGCCACTGCGGCACCGACCAGCGGCCCGCGGCGTCGCGGGCGTCCCGCGTCGGACGTGCCCGCCACCGCCGCGCCGACCGGCACGTCGGTGCGGGTGCCCGGACCGGCCTCGCGCAGCGGCACCGACGAGGCCAGCGCCGTCGGTGGTTCGCCGCCGGTCACCGCGGTGCGGGCCGCCTCCGCCATCGCCGAGCCGCTCGTGAAGCGGTCCAGCGGGTCCTTCGCGAGGGCCCGCGACACCAGGGCGCGGACCGCCTCCGGGATGTCGTGCGGCAGCTCCGGGGGCTCGTCGTCGAGGTGCCGGACGGCGACCTGGAGGGGGTTGTCACCGGTGAACGGCGGGCCTCCGGTGAGACAGCAGTACGCGACCGCGCCGAGGGCGTAGATGTCCGTGGCGCCGCTGACCGGCCGGCCGGCGGCCTGCTCGGGCGCCATGTAGAGGGCCGTTCCGGGCACCGCGTTGGTGCTGGTGATGCTGGTCACGTTGGTGGAGCGGGCGACACCGAAGTCGACCAGGACGACCGTGCCGTCCTCCTGCACCAGAAGGTTGCTGGGCTTGACGTCGCGGTGCACGATGCCGCCGCGGTGCGCCGCGCCCAGCGCGTGCCCCGCCTGGGCGACGATCGACATCGTCTCGGCCACGTCGAGGCGACCGGCGGCCTCGATCCGCTTGGACAGCGGTTCGCCCTCGACGAACTCCATGACCAGGTAGTCGGCTCGACCGCCGTCGGGCAGGTCGTCCTCCCCGCAGTCGTACACCTGCACGATGCCGGGGTGCCGCAACGCCGCCATGATCCGCGCCTCGGCACGGAAGCGGGCGATGAAGTCCGGGTCGGAGACCAGCGCCGGCAGCAGGACCTTGACCGCGACCTGTCGGCCGAGGACGAGGTCAGAGGCACGCCAGACGTCGCCCATGCCGCCCGTGGCGACACGTTCGTCCAGGCGGTACCGACCGCTGAGCACGACCTCCGATGACAACACAGCATTACCGTACCCAGAGTGGCGACCAACGGCTCGCTGCGGTGGACCCGGCGCGGGGCCGCACCCGTCGGTCCGCCGGGGGCGGCCTCCGGCGGTCGGGCCGGTGTGTGACGCGCCGATGACGCCAGGTCACAAAAGCCGACACATTTCGGCGTACGCGAGCCCGGGCGCCGCCGAGGACGCTCACCTGACCCGGGGAGCGCCCGATGGGCGTCGTCCGTTACGGCGGCACGCCGGACAGAGGGCTTGATAATTGTCACTCTTCTGTAATGCGATCCCAACTTGTCGCAGGAAACGTCCCCTCCTACCGTTAGCCCGGCTCGGAGCGCAGACGGGCAGCCCGTTCCGGGCCATCGACGGGTGTGGACACCCCGGCCGGTGCCCGGACGCGGGCCCGAATCAAAATCGGCGGGGGCGGTGCGGGTGCGGGTGCGGGAGCGGGTGAGGGCGGCGGTTCTCCGTGCGCGCACGACGCCGACCCGTGTCGTGCCGGTCCGCTCCGGGCGGCCCGTGGGCCGCCGATGACCGGCGAATTGTCCGACGCGGTCAGCGCCGCGCAGTCCGGGGACGAGGACGCCTTCCGCTACCTCTATCGCAGCCTCCAGCCGGGGCTGCTGCGGTACCTGACCGCCCTGGTCGGCGCGGACGCCGAAGACGTCGCGTCGGAGACCTGGTTACAGATCTCCCGCGACCTGCCCACCTTCACCGGCGGCGAGTTCCGCGCCTGGACGGTCACCATCGCCCGCAACCGCGCGATGGACCACCTGCGGCGGCTGCGGCGACGACCGTCGCTGCCGGTACCGGTGCAGGCGCTCACCGAACTGGCCGGCGACGGCGACACCGCCGAGCGGGCCGACGAGACGATCAGCACCGAGGCGGCGCTGGCGCTGATCGCCACGCTGCCACCCCGCGAGGCCGAGGCGGTGCTGCTGCGGGCCGTGATCGGGCTCGACGCGGAGTCCGCCGGCCGGGTGCTCGGCCGCCGGGCTGGCGCCGTCCGGACCGCCGCCCACCGCGGTCTGCGGCGACTCGCCACCCTGCTGGACAGGCAGACCGAACCGACGCCGTCGGTCGACGGCGACGCCACCACCCCGCTGCTCGCGCCCGACACGTCGAGCGCACCGGTCGACGGTGGCCCGCCGGTGGTCGGCGCCAAGGTGGTTCCGCCCCCTCGTCGCCGGATCGGGCGTTCCCGGCAGACCTCACCTGCCGAGCAGGCGGAGGGCTGACGTGAAGGGATTCCGGATGAACCCGTACCGGCCGGACCGGCGTGCCGGCCGTGCCGAGACCGAACGGCTCCTCGACGGCGCCTCCGCGCCTCCGCGGGACATCGCCGACCCGGGTGCGGCGAACGTCCGGCAGTCCGGGGCTTCGCCGGACTCCGGGACCGAGCCGCTGGCCCGGCTGCTCGCCGCTGCCGCTGGCCCGGCCCGGCCGACGGAGATGGCGGGCGAGGAGGCCGCGCTGTCCGCGTTCCGAGCCGTCCGCGCCGCCCCGACGCCCGCCGTGGCCCGGCCGCCACGCCGTCTGCGGCTCACGACCGGCGCGGTGGCGTGGATCGGCGCGCTGGCGGCGACGGCCACCGCTGGCGTCGCATTCGCCGCTGCTGGGTTGGAGAAGGCACCCGAACCGCTGCCGCCGCCGGCACCGAGTAGCGCGCCACCCACTGCCAGCGCGCACGTGACGACCGGGTCCGTCGCGCCGAGCGGTTCGACGCCGTCCGGCCGTCCCTCGGTGTCCGGCTCGCCGTCGATCGGAGCGCCGCCGAACGGTCAGGTGCACGGTTTGTGCCGGGCCTGGCGGGCCAAGAAGCCCGAGCAGCGGGAGAAGGCGCTGCGAACGCCGGCCTTCGAGCGGTTGGTGACGGCCGCCGGCGGGATCGGCGCGGTCGAGGAGTACTGCCAGCGGCTGGTGCCCGAGAAGAAGTCCCCACCGCCCCCGTCGCCGTCCCCGTCCGCTCCACCGTCGCCGTCGCCGTCGCCGCCGGGGGAGCCGTCCGCCCGGGCGACGCCACCCGGTCAGGTCAAGGCCAAGCCCTCGCACCCGGCCGGCCCGGCCGGCGACTGAGCGTACGGGCGCGCGGTTCGTTCTGCCCTGCACCGGGAAACGCGTCTGTTAGACAGGGATTGGTGGTCCGTCGACGCTGGCAGGGGAGTGTCGGTGGCCGGGTCTACGGTGGCACCCGTGCTGCGGAGCTGACGCACACGGCGCACGCGGTCGTCGCACGACGAGGGAGGCTGCACCGATGGTGACGTCGCCGGAGCTGGACCAGAGCGAGATTCTGCGCGAATCCGCCGCCGCGAGCCGACACCTCGCGCGTATCTGCTTCAAGACCGGCCCTCCCACGTACACCGGCGTCGAACTGGAATGGACCGTGCACGACGCCGCCGACCCCACCCGAGGAGCCGACCCGGCGCGGCTGCGGACGGCGCTGGGGCGGCACAGCCCCGTCACGCTGGATCCGGCGAGCCCCGCCGAGCCGTTGCGACACGGCGGCACGGTGACCCTCGAACCGGGCGGCCAGCTGGAGATCTCCACCCCGCCGCGCACCTCGGCCGGCGCGTTGATCGAGGCCACCGAGGCCGACATCGCCCAGGTCACCGGCCTGCTGGCCGCCGCCGGGCTGACTCTGGGGCGCAGCGGCATCGACCCGCACCGCCGGCCCCGCCCGGTGTTGGACACTCCCCGCTACCGCGCCATGCGCCGCGTGTTCGACCGGCGCGGCCCGGCCGGCCGGACGATGATGTACAGCACCGCCGGCCTGCAGGTGTGCCTCGACATCGGCGAACCGGACCAGGTCGCCCCGCGCTGGGCGGCGGCGCACGCCGTCGGCCCACCGTTGCTCGCGGCGTTCGCCTCGGCGGGTCGGCACGCCGGGCGGCACACCGGTTGGGCATCCGCGCGGATGGCCGCCTGGCTGGCGATCGATCCGGCGCGTACCCGCCCGGTGTGGGTACCCGAGCGCGCGGACGACGACCCGCCGGCCGCCTGGGCGCGCTACGTGCTCGCCGCGCCGCTGCTGTGCCTGCGCCGGCCCGGCCAGGACTGGGCCCCACCACCGGGTGTCACCTTCGCCGACTGGCTGGACGGCGCGCTGCCCCGCCCGCCCACCACCGACGACCTCGACTACCACGTCAGCACCCTCTTCCCGCCGGTGCGCCCGCGCGGTTACCTGGAGCTGCGGTATCTGGACGCCCAACCCGACCTGGACTGGCGGCTACCGCTGGCGGTGCTCAGCGCGCTGTTCGCCGACGCGGGCACCGTCCGCGCGGCGTACACGATCGGCGCGCCGGTGGCGCACCGCTGGTCGGCCGCCGCCCGGCACGGCCTCGCCGACCCGGCGCTGGCCGCGGCGGCGGCCGCGCTGTTCGACCTGGCCCTGGCCGCCCTACCGCGCCTGGGCCTGCCGGCCGGCACCGACGACGACATCCACGACGGCATACGGCGGCGGCTCGCCGCCATCGCAAGGGTCGACCGGTGAGCGCGCGAGAGCGAGCCCCGCAGTCGCGAACGAAAGGTGCGACGGTGAGCGCGAAGAGTGAGCCGGGTCTGCGAGCCCCGCAGTCGCGAACGAAAGGTTCGACGGTGAGCGCGAGTACGACGGGGCATGCCGACGGTGAGCTGTTGCGGGGGCGGATCGCACAGGAGTTGGCGCGCGCCCGCTCCCGCACGGCCCTGCTGACCGAGGCGGTCGACGACGACGACCTGATGCGTCAGCACTCTCCGCTGATGTCGCCGTTGGTCTGGGATCTGGCGCACGTCGGCAACCAGGAGGAGCTGTGGCTGGTGCGCGACGTGGGCGGCCGTGAGCCGGTCCGCTGCGACATCGACGACCTGTACGACGCGTTCAAGCAGCCCCGCCGGGACCGCCCGCGGCTGCCCCTGTTGCCACCGGCGGAGGCGCGCGCCTACGTGGGCACGGTCCGCGACAAGGTGTACGACCTGCTCGACGCGGTGAGCTTCACCGACCGGCCGTTGGTCGCCGACGGGTTCGCCTTCGGCATGATCGTGCAGCACGAGCAGCAGCACGACGAGACGATGCTCGCGACCCACCAGCTGCGCGCGGGCGCGGCGGTCCTGCACGCCCCGCCGCCGCCCGAGCCGGCCGTCCGGGCCGGCGGGGAGGTGCTGGTGCCGGCCGGAGAGTTCACGATGGGCACCGACACCGATCCCTGGGCCCTGGACAACGAACGGCCCGCGCACCAGGTCCACCTGCCCGCGTACGTCATCGACGCCACACCGGTCACCAACGGCGCGTACGAGGCGTTCATCGCCGACGGCGGCTACTCCGACCGGCGGTGGTGGAGCGCGGCGGGCTGGGAACACCGGGTGCGCGAGCGACTGGTCGCGCCGCTGCACTGGCGTCGTGACGGTGACGGTTGGGCGTACCGGCGTTTCGGCCGCTGGGACCCCGTACGCCCCGACGAGCCGGTGGTGCACGTGTGTTTCCACGAGGCGCAGGCGTACGCGACGTGGGCCGGTAAGCGTCTGCCGACCGAGGCGGAGTGGGAGAAGGCGGCGCGGTGGGACCCGGCGACCGGGCGGTCCCGCCGCTACCCGTGGGGCGACGACGACCCGACTGAGGCGCACGCCAACCTCGACCAACGTCACCTGCGGCCGGCGCCGGTGGGCGCGTACCCGGCCGGCGTCTCGCCGCTGGGTGTGCACCAGCTCATCGGGGACGTGTGGGAGTGGACGTCGACCACGTTCACCGGTCATCCCGGCTTCGCCGCGTTCCCGTACCGCGAGTACTCCGAGGTGTTCTTCGGCGACGACCACCGGGTGCTGCGCGGTGGCTCGTTCGGCACGGACCGGTCGGCGTGCCGGGGGACGTTCCGCAACTGGGACTATCCGATCCGACGGCAGATCTTCAGTGGCTTCCGCTGCGCCCGCGACGCCGGTCCGGACGAGTCGCCGCAGTGAGGCGCCCGACGCCAGGCGGGGTGCGCTGATGTGTCGTCACCTGGTCTACCTCGGCCCGCCGGTCACGGTGGCCGCGTTGCTGTTCGAGCCGGCGTACGCGCTGGTCCGTCAGTCCTGGGCGCCGCGTGACATGCGCGGCGGCGGCACCATCAACGCCGATGGGTTCGGCGTCGGCTGGTATCCGGACGATGGTCCTCCGGTGCGGTACCGGCGTGCCCAGCCGATCTGGAGCGACCCGACGATCGCCGAGCTGGCGGCGGTGACACGTGCCGGCGCGGTGCTCGCCGCGGTCCGGTCGGCCACCGTGGGGATGGCGGTGGTCGACGGCGCGGCGGCGCCGTTCGCGGAGGGCCGGTGGTTGTTCAGCCATAACGGTGTGATCCGGGGCTGGCCCGATTCGATGGTGCCGCTCGCCGCCGGCCTGCCGGTGCGGGACCTGCTGACCCTGGACGCGGCCACCGACTCGGCGTTGTTGTGGGCGCTGGTACGGCATCGGCTGCGCGCGGGCGACGACCCGGCGGAGGCGGTCGGCCGGACGGTGGTCGAGGTCGCCGCCGCCGCTCCGGGGTCGCGGCTGAATCTGCTGCTCACCGACGGACGGCGGGCGGTGGCTACGGCGGTCGGGCACGCGCTGTCGGTGCGCGCGGGCGCGGGCTCGGTGGTGTTGGCGTCCGAGCCGCACGACGACGACGCCGGGTGGCGGCCGGTGCCGCAGCAGCGCCTGGTCACCGCCACTGCGGACGAGGTGCGGGTGTGCGGGCTGCCGGCCGGATGAGCGTTGCCGGCCGGGCTACGCGAGGTGTCTGACGACCACGAAAGAGGCGGGGGCCATGAGTGCGGAACCGTTGGAGATCTACCTTGAGCCGCAGGACCTGGAGCGTGGCCTGCGGGCGGACGTCCGGGCGGGGCTGACGGCCGAGGCGAAGTGGCTGCCGCCGAAGTGGTTCTACGACTCGCGGGGCAGCGAGCTGTTCGAGGAGATCACCCGGCTGCCCGAGTACTACCCGACCCGGGCCGAGCGGACGGTGCTCGACGCGCACGCGGCCGATGTGGCGGCGCTGACCGGTGCGAAGACCCTGATCGAGCTGGGCTCCGGCTCGTCTGAGAAGACCCGGCTGCTGCTGGACGCGTTCACCCGCCGGGGAGGGCTGGGCACGTTCGTCCCGCTCGACGTCTCGGTCAGCGCCCTGCTCGGGTCGACGGCGCAGATCGCCGCCGACTATCCGGGGCTGCGGGTCCGGGGGATCGTGGGCGACTTCACCCGTCAGCTCGACCGGCTGCCGACCGGCGGGCGACGGCTGGTGGTGTTCCTGGGCGGCACGATCGGCAACCTGCTTCCGGCCGAGCGGGCCGATTTCCTGACCGCGATGCGCGCCGCGCTGGAGGTCGGCGACTGGTTGCTGCTCGGCACCGACCTGGTGAAGGATCCGTCGGTGATCGTGCCCGCCTATGACGACGCGGCCGGGGTCACGGCCGAGTTCAACCGCAACGTGCTGTATGTGATCAACCGGGAGTTGGGGGCCGACTTCGACCCGGAGGCGTTCGCGCATGTCGCCCGGTGGGACCCGGAGCGGGAGTGGATCGAGATGCGTCTGCGGGCGACGCGATCGATGCGGGTCCGCGTGCTGGACCTCTCGGTGGTGTTCGACGAGGGGGAGGAGCTGCGGACGGAGGTGTCGGCGAAGTTCCGCCCGGAGGGGGTGGCCGCCGAACTGGGCGCGGCGGGCTTCGCGGCGTCGCATTTCTGGACGGACCCGCACGGGCTGTTCGGGGTGACGCTGGCGCGTGCGCGGTGAGTCCCTTCACCCGCGCCGTCCGGCTCGCTCGCTGATCGGTTAGGCTGGTCGCGCGAAGGGGAGTAGCCCCCAATGTCGTGGTCGACATACTGGTGCGTTCCGCATCCGGCCACGCGGCCCCGGTTCTCCGGGGCGGGCGAGACCTTCGACTCAGGCTGTTGCAGCCGGGTCGAGGGCGCCCCGTACCTCCTCCCGGCCTGAACGGGAAGGATGTCATGGAGGGATTCCTCGCCGCGCTGGTCATCAGCTTCGGCGTCATCTTCGTCGCCGAGCTGGGAGACAAGTCCCAGTTGATGGCGCTGACGTTCGCCACGCGGTTCAAACCGCTTCCGGTGCTGATCGGCATCACCGTCGCCACGGCGGTGGTGCACCTGGCGTCGGTCGCCATCGGTTCGGGTCTCGGCGCCGTGCTGCCCACCGAATGGATCTCGCTGGTGGCCGGTGTGGCCTTCCTCGGTTTCGGCGCGTGGACGCTGCGCGGTGACAAGCTCACCGAGGAGGAGAAGCGTAAGGCCGAGAAGACCAGCAAGACCGCGATCGTGGCGGTGTCGGTGGCGTTCTTCCTGGCCGAGCTGGGCGACAAGACGATGCTCGCGACGATCACCCTGGCCACCAAGTACGGCTGGTTCGGCACCTGGCTCGGCTCCACGGTGGGCATGGTGGCCGCGGACGCGCTGGCCATCCTGGTCGGCCGGATGCTCGGCCGCCGGCTGCCGGAGAAGACCATCAGGTACGGCGCCGCGGTGCTGTTCGCCATCAGTGGCCTCTGGCTGATCCTGGAGGCCGTGAACGAGCTGACCTGAGCGCCGACTAGCCGCCCCGGTGGCGGGTAACGCCTGCGGGTGGAGCCGTCGGAGCTGCTGCGCCACGGCGACGAGGTGCTGGTCGCCGTGGTGGAGGTGGCCGGCGCCCTGGTGATCGTCGTGGGCGCGCTGTGGGCGGCGGTGCGGTTCGTGGCCGAAGGGCTGCGGCACCGCACCGCCGCCGTCTTCACCCCGATCCGCCTGTCGCTGGGCCGATTCCTGACGCTCGGTCTGGAGTTCCAACTCGCGGCCGACGTGTTGCGGACCGCGGTGTCCCCGTCGTTCACGCAGATCGGCCAGTTGGCGGCGATCGCCACGATCCGGACGGCGCTGAACTACTTCCTGGGCCGGGAGATCCGGCAGGAGCAACGGCAGGTCACCGACGGGCGGCCGGGGACGTGATCGGCGGGCTGGTCGAGGCGGTGACCGCGCTGGCCCTGGTCGCCGGGGTCGTCACGGCGGTGTGCACCGGCGACGTGCGGGTCGCCGTACGCGTGCTGTTGGACCTTCTGACGGCGGCCGGCCTGCTGCGGCTCGCCGGGGATCCGGCGTGGGGTGGCCTGGCCTCCACCGCCGCGATCGTCGCGCTGCGGCAACTGCTCGCGGCGGCGTTGAGTCTGCCGCCGCCGTGGTCGCGGCGACAATCCCCGCCGCGCTGCGGGGGCGACGGTCACCGCCTACCGTGGGCGGTACCAGAGAAACCGGGAAAAGCGGGAGGATAACCACATGAGCCGGCACGACGAACCGAACGAGTACGGGTACGCCGGCGGCGCCACCGCTCCCGAACCGCAGCCCGGCGGCAAGCCCGACGAGCAGGACCTCGCGGAGGAGGTGGCGGTGCCCGCCGACGACCTCACCGCCCCCACGACCGACGCCCTCGCGGACGAGACCGAGGAGCGGGCGCCGCACGACCGCCACCGCTGAGCACGGCGGGTCGCGGGCCGGACCGGTCACTCCCGTCCGGGCCGCTGGTAGACGTCAGGCACCCCGTCGCCGTCGGCGTCGAGGCGTTCCTTCTCGGCCACCCGCCGGTACGCGGCGTTGCGGCGGGCGAGCACGGCGGCGGCGAGCGCCGCGGAGATCACCGACCCGGTGAGGACCGCCGCCTTGACCCGCTCGTCGGCCGTACTGCCCGCGCCGAACGCCAGGTCGCCGATGAGCAGCGAGACGGTGAACCCGACCCCGGCCAACAGGGCGATGCCGAACAGGTCGGGCCAGGTGATGTCCTCGTCCAACTCGGCGTGCGTGAACCGGGCCAGCAGGTAGGTCGAGCCGAAGATCCCGATACTCTTGCCGAACACCAGGCCGGCCACCACGGCGATCACCAGCGGGTCGGTCAGCAGGGTTCCGAGATCGGTGCCACGGAGTGTCACGCCGGCCGCGAAGAGGGCGAACACCGGCACGGCGAAGCCGGCGGACACGGGTCGCCACCGGTGTTCCAGGTGCGCGGCGAGCCCGCCCGCGTCCGCGCCACCCGACTCCGTCCGGTCGGCCGTCGCAGCGGTGCCGCCCGGGGCGCGGTTCAGCACCGGCACGGTGAAGCCGAGCAGCACACCGGCGACCGTGGCGTGCACACCCGAGGCGTGCACCAGCGCCCAGGTGGCGACCGCGAGCGGGACGAGGGCCCACCACCAGGTCCGGCCCCGCCGCACCAGCCACGCGAAGAGCCCGATCGGGGCGAGCGCGGCGAACAGCGGCAGCGGGTGGAAGTCGGCGGTGTAGAAGACCGCGATGATGGTGATCGCGAACAGGTCGTCGACCACGGCCAGGGTGAGCAGGAAGGCGCGCAGGCCCTGCGGCAGGTGTGAGCTGACCACCGCGAGGACGGCCAGCGCGAAGGCGATGTCGGTGGCGGTCGGGATGGCCCAGCCCCGCAGCCCTTCTCCGCCCGTGCCGAGGAGCACGGCCACGTAGATCAACGCCGGCGTCGCCATTCCACCCAGGGCGGCCACCACCGGCAGCGCCGCGCGGCGCGGGTCGCGCAGGTCCCCGGCGACGAACTCGCGCTTGAGTTCCAGGCCCACCACGAAGAAGAAGATGGCGAGCAGGCCGTCGGCGGCCCAGGTGGCGAGGCTCAGGTCGAGGTGCAAGCGCTCGCCGCCCGGCCAGGGCACCCAGGCCCCGAGCCGGACGTACGCCTCGCTCCACGGCGAGTTCGCCCAGACCAGCGCGAGGACGGCGCCGAACAGCAGCAGGGCGCCGCCGACCGTTTCGGTGCGCAGCACGTCGGCCAGGTGCCGGGCCTCCGGCCAGGACGACCGCGCGAAGAGTCGGTCGCGGTGGGGGGCACGGCCGGTCATGAAGGGGCTCACCTCTGGTGTCGGGACGGCAAAGATCCAATCGCCGACCAGACTTCCCGGCACACCGCTGTCGACCCTATCCGCTCGGCGGTACGTCGTGATCGTGCGGGACGCGACGCGACGATCGAGATCGGCGCGGGGAATCGGTCGCCGACTTTTCCGGGCGTCGCCGCTGCCGAATGGCCCTTTGTCGGGTTGGTCATGCGGGACGTGCCGTTACGGATGCCGAAAATGCATAACTCCAGACATAAGTCCTATGAGGGGCTTTAATGGTTTCACGAGTTGACAGACGACCTTGGGGGTTTTCGTGAAGTTCTTTGGCGTAACCGGACCGGTCCGGAGGCAAGCCTGATGGACCTGCTTCGCCAATTGCGCCACGTGCGTCGGCACTGGTGGGTGGTGCTGCTCACGATCATGGTGTCCCTGGGCGTCTCGGCGTTTCTGACCGTACGGGCCCAGCCCCGGTACGTCGCCTCGGTGACCTTCTTCGTCACCACCCCCAACCAGGGCGTCTCCGATGCCTACCAGGGCGGGCTCTTCCTCCAGCAACGCGTCAAGTCGTACGCCGACCTGCTCAGCAGCGACCGCCTGGCACAGAGTGTCGCGGCCGAGACGCCGGTCGGGCTCACCGCGGACGAGGTGCAGCGCCGGGTGACCACCTCCACCGAGACGGGCACCGTCCTGCTGCGCGCCTCGGTCACCGACACCGACCAGGCCCGTGCCCTGCGGCTGAGCGAGAGCCTCGCCGCGAAGTTCGTCGAACTCGTTCAGAAGGTCGAGACGCCGCCCGAGGGTAAGTCGCCCATCAAGATCGAGGTGGTCAGCGGCCCACGGGTCAGCGCGAGCCCCGTCTCGCCGAAGCCGGTGCGTAACCTCGTACTCGGCGGTCTGCTCGGCCTCGTCCTCGGCGTCGGCCTGGCGATCCTGCGCGGCGTCGCCGACGTCCGCCTGCGCGACGCCGCCGGCCTGCAACGCGCCACCGGAAGCCCGCTGCTCGGCGAGATCCCGTTCGAGAGCGCCGCCCGCACGTCCCCGCTGATCGTCGGCGACGCCGCCACGTCGGCCCGTGCCGAGGCGGTCCGCAAGCTGCGGACCAACCTGCGCTTCGTGGACGTGCACGAGCCGGCCCGGGTCATCGCCGTGACCAGCGCGTTGCAGGGCGAGGGCAAGACGACGATGTCGTGCAACCTGGCCATCGCGCTGGCCGAGGCGGGCTGGCGTGTGCTGCTGGTCGACGCCGACCTGCGCCGCCCGAAGGTCGACGACTACCTGGGCCTGGACGCCGGTGTCGGCCTCACCGACGTGCTGGTCGGCGACGTCCAGGTCGGTGACGTGGTGCAGCGGTGGGGCGACAAGTCCCTGCTGGTGCTGCCCAGTGGCTCCGCGCCGCCCAACCCGAGCGAGTTGCTCGGCTCCAAGGCGATGGCGGACCTGCTGCTCGCGTTGCGCGAGTCCGCGGACATCGTGATCATCGACACCGCGCCGCTGCTCGCGGTGACCGACGGCGTCGTGGTGGCTGTCCAGGCCGACGGCGCGCTGCTGGTCAGCCAGCAGGGTCGTACGTCGCGCACCCAGGTGGCCGCGGCGGCCCGCGCGCTGCACTCGGTCTCGGTGCGGCTGCTCGGCTGCGTGCTCAACATGGCGAAGGTGGCCAAGGCCGAGGCGTACCAGTACGAGGCCTACCGGGTGGTCGCCTCGACCGCCACGCCGTCGGTACCGACCGACCGGGCCCCCGCCGCCCGGCACAGTGAGGACGCCGGGGTCAACGGTGTCAGCGACCGTACCCAGGAACTCACCCGGCTGCCCCGATGAGCGCGGCGAGGGGTCGTAGCGAGCGTTCGATCTCCTCGGCGCAGCGACGGAAGTCGGCGACGGTACCGCCGATCGGGTCCCGAAGGTCGTCCGCGTCCGGGGCGGCGGGTTGCAGCCGCCCCCGGGCGCTGGCGGCGGCGGCGATGGCGGCCCCCAGTGGATCGTCGGTCGATCCGACGGGCGGTTCGGCCGCCGCCGCCAGCCGGCCGAACTGGCGCAGGGTGAACGTCCGGTGCAGCGCGCCGGGCGCGAGCGAGGTGCACACCGACCGCTGCCGCCGTGTCGCGGTCAGCACCAACGTCGCATCGGTCAGCTGTTCGGCACGCAGGGTACGGCTGCTGAACGCCGTCGGGTCGCCGCCCTCCTCGGCCACGACCTCCGCCGCGTACGGGTGCATGGCCATCCCGTCCATCGCGTCGGTGCCGGCGCTGGACACCAGCACGGCACGGTCGGCCAGCAGCCGTCGGGCCAGGTGCTCGGCCATCGGTGAGCGACACAGGTTGGCGTGGCAGACGAACAGCACGCGGTCGGCCATCGGGAGCCCTCTCGTGGATGCGGACACGGGTCGCCACACCGCGAGGGTGATGCGTCGACGCCGCTGGGCGCGCGGGGAGGGGTTGCCAGCATCCTACGCGGGACGCCCCTTCGGACGCGGTGCCGCGCCGGCCGAGCCCGATTCGCGCCCACCGGCGGTGTCGCGGTGAAGATCGGCATCCTGTCGTACCACTTCCCGCCCGAGCCGGCGTTCATCCCCGGCAGCCTCGCCGAGGAGTTGGCCGCGCGCGGGCACGAGGTCCGCGTCCTCACCGGATTCCCCGACTACCCGGGCGGGCACGTCTATCCAGGGTGGCGGCAGCGGTGGCACCACGAGACGCACAGCGACCGGCTGTCGGTCCGCCGGGTGCCGCGGGTCTCCGGCGGGGCCACCACCACCCGGGCGCGGATGGCCAGTTACCTGTCGTTCGCCGGGAGCGCGTCGCTGGCGGCCCGCCGGTTCCTGGGTGACGTGGACGCGCTCTACGTCTTCCAACTGCCGGCCACCACGTTCGCCACCGCCGCCGTCCTGCGGCTCCTCGCGAGGGTGCCGACCGTGCTGCACGTGCAGGATGTCTGGGCTCGCGACGGCGTCGACGCGTCCGGCGGCGGCCGCTGGTTGGCGCGGATGGACGCCGCGATGACCCGCGTCTACCGGTCGGCCGCGCGGGTCGCCGTGGCCGCGCCGTCGATGCGCGACCTGGTGGTCGCGGCCGGCGCCGACCCCGGCCGGGTCCGTCTGGTCCTCAATTGGACGGACGAGCGCATCTTCTACCCGGCGACACCGGGCGCGGCGGCCCGGCAGATGGTCCGCCGGGATCGCCGGTGCGTGGTCATGCACGCCGGGACCATCGGACCCCGCCAGGGGCTGGAGACGGCGGTACGGGCCGCGGCGGCACTGGACCGGACGATGGATCTGGTCCTGGTCGGCTCGGGCGCGGACGAGCGGCGGGTACGAGGGCTCGCCGCCGACCTCAAGGCGGAGAACGTCCGCTTCCTCGAACGGCGGTCACCTGTCGACATGCCCGAGCTGTACGCCGCCGCCGACTACCAGTTGATCATGCTGCGTGACCTGCCCGAGCTTCGCGGCATGGTGCCGGGCAAGCTGCAGGCCGCGCTCTCGTGCGCCGCGCCGGTCGTCGCGTCGGCCGGCGGGGACACCGTCGAGCTGGTCGAACGCGCCCGAGCCGGGCTGTCCTGCCCTCCCGAGGACTGGGCCGCGTTGGCCGACCGGTTCTGGCTGGCCGCCACCATCCCGCCGCCAGCGCGCACCGAGATGGGCCGGCGGGGGCGGCAGACGTACCTGCGGGAGATGTCGCTGCCGGCCGGCGTCGACCGGATCGAACGGCTTCTGCACGAGGCTGCCGGCCGCGTTCCGCAGGGGGCGACAGCGCCGCGAGGAAACTTCGCGTAAAGGACCGGAAATGCCATAACGGTACGAGAGTCCCCGTAACGTGCTAAGAACGTCAGGGAATTCGACAGACTGTCCGATTCCCGGAGCG
The DNA here is from genome assembly GCF_049841635.1 of Micromonospora sp. DT44. Taxonomy (NCBI): domain Bacteria; kingdom Bacillati; phylum Actinomycetota; class Actinomycetes; order Micromonosporales; family Micromonosporaceae; genus Micromonospora; species Micromonospora sp. DT44. The sequence goes on from NZ_JBNCKS010000064.1 coordinate 31,694, forward strand.
GAGTGTGGTGTGACGGAGAGCGAACGACCGCGTCGACGACGAAGCCGGTCCCGGCGTCGCCGGCGCGCGCGACTGCGCCGGGCCCTGCTCGGCGTGCTCGTGGTCGGATCGCTGGTGCTGGCCGCGGGTGGGTGGATCGGTTTTCGCGGTTGGCAGGCGAGGGCCCACCTGCTCAATGCCGCCGGCCTGGCCCGGGAGCTGAGCGCCCAGGTCGTCGGCGGGGACACCGACCGTGCCCTGCGCACCCTCTCCGCCCTGCAGGAGCAGTCCGGCGCGGCCCGGGCGGCCACATCCGACCCGAGCTGGAGGCTCGGTCGGCACACCCCGGCGGCCGGTGACGATCTCGACGCGGTCCGGCTGATCGCCATCGCCATCGACGACCTGGCCCGGCAGGCGTTCCCCAGCCTGCTGCGCACGGACCTGACCAGCCTCGTGCCGGCCGGCGGCCGGTTGGACCTGGCCCGGCTCACGTCGGTCTCCGGCGAGCTGACCCGCGTCAACGACTCGGTGCAGGGCACCCGTCGGGACCTGGCCACCGTGCCGGCCGACAAGCTGGTCAGCCAGGTCCGCCAGGCGCTGACCGATCTCCGGGGCGAGATCGACCGGCTGGCCAGCCTCACCGCCGCGGCCGACCAGGGCGCTCGACTGCTGCCGCCGCTGCTCGGCGCCAGCGGCCCGCGGAGCTACCTGCTCGTCTCGCAGAACCTGGCCGAGCTGCGCGCGACCGGCGGCATGTTCGGCGCGTACGCGATGATCGAGGCCGAGGGCGGCCAGGTCCGGATGGGCCGGCAGGGCAGCAGCGCGTCCCTGGGCCGGTTCACCCCGGCGCTGAAGCTGCCCCCCGAGACCCGGGCGATCTGGACCGACCTGCCCGGCATCTACCCCGCCGACGTGAACCTGACCCCGCACTTCCCGACCGCCGCCGCCCTGTACCGGGAGATGTACCGGCGCAAGACCGGCACCACCGTCGACGGTGTGCTCGCCGTGGATCCGGTGGTGCTGTCCTACCTGCTCAAGGCGACCGGCCCGGTGCTGGTGCCCGGCGGGGTGCCGCTGGCCAGCGACAAGGCCGTGCAGACCCTGCTCAACGAGACCTACCAGCGGCTGGACACCACGCAGCAGGATGCCTACTTCGCATCCTCGGCCGCTGCGGTGTTTGACGCCTTCTTCAAGAAGAATGTCAACCCCAGGGTGTTGTTGTCCGCATTTGACCGTGCTATCACCGAACGCCGGATATTGTTCTGGAGTGCTCATCCGGAAGAACAGCGGACATTCGGCAACAGCCGGATGGCCGGGACGCTGCCGGAACAGGACACCGTGCCGACGGTCGGCGTGTTTCTCAACGACGGCAGCGGCGCGAAGCTCGGCTACTACCTGCGGCCGACGGCGAGCCTCACGGTCGGCGAATGCCGGTCCGACGGTCGCCGCGAGCTCCGGCTGCGGGTGACTCTGCGCTCGACGGCGCCGAAGTCAGGGCTCAGCGAGTCGATCCTTGGCCTCGGTATGGCTGGCGATCCGTACACCGCGCGCACGCTGGTGTCGATCTTCAGCCCGGCCGGCGGCTCCGTGCTCGACGCCCGGCTCGACGGGGTCGAGACGGCAGTGGGCAGCGGCACCGAACGCCGCCGCCAGGTGGCGACGGCCAACGTCGACATCGCCCCCGGCGTCGAGAGGGCGCTGGAGGTCACCGTCTTGACGGCCAAGACCGGCGTCGGGCAGGCCGAGCTGTGGCTGACCCCCACCGCCAGCCCCTGGACCACCCAAGTTCATTCCGCACCAAGCTGTGACCAGTAGGAGGGAACCAATCATGCGGCTATCCCGCATCATCATGGCGCTCACGGTCGGCCTGGCCGTGGTGGCCGTGCCGACGGCAGCGGGGGCGGCACCGGCTCAGCCGTCGCCCAGCACGTCCGCCGGCGCGACCCAGCCGCCGCCGTACGCGCCGCAGCCGCCAGCCCTGACCGTCAACCGGCCGACGATCTTCCTGGGCGAGACGGTCGTGCTCACCGGCACTGGCTTCGGCCCCAACGAGACCGTCGACATCGCGGTGACGGTCACCCCCATCGCTGCCCCGGCCGCCGGCAACGCGCCGGCCCGCCGCAGCGACGGCACCACCGTGGCCATGGAGCCGGTGGCGTACCAGGCGAGCGCGCCGCTCAACTTCACGGCGTACACCGACGCCCAGGGCCACTTCACCAAGAGCTACAAGCCGTCGGTGACCGGTCTGCTGACCTTCACCGCCACGGGCCGCGAGTCCGGCCGGACCGCGAGCACCGAGTTGCGGGTGCTGCACCGCAAGCAGCCGCTGCCCGTCACCGGTGACAGCATCGGTACGCCCATGAAGCTCGGTGGCGGTCTCGTCGGCGCCGGCGCGATCATGCTGCTGCTGACCCTGGCCTGGCGTCGCCGCCAGCGCTTCGGCGGAGCCGCGCACTAACCGGCACCACAAGCGGGGCAGTGCCCCGGACGTACCCCGAACTGGCGCCCGTCGGATTGTCCCGACGGGCGCCAGTTCACGTCGCGGGCCGGTGTCGCGTTTCGCCCGGTCCATTCCGCTTCCGCCGTGTTCGATTCCGGATCGCCGTCGCGGGGCTGTCGACGACATGGGACACCCGCTTGGCGTCCGTCGGGCCACCGGATGCACCCCCACGTCGGCGAGCCAAAGCCGATCGCCAATCCGAGTCCCCGGTCATGATCGACACGAGTTCGCCGATACCGCGCTGTCAACCGGCCCCGAACACCCCGACTTCGACGATGTCGAGTCGATCACCCGGTCTGATCCCTGCGTGTGGGCGTATGTCCAGTTGTGGGGCCGTTGTGGTGACCGGATGCACCCGTGGGCCGGAATCGTGGCGGGCCGCGGGTCGTTACACACCCTGACGATCGCAGGACCAAGGCTGGGCCGCCCGCCCGTCAGACCGGTGAGGAAATGACCGGTCCGCCCAGGTCGCGGTGACCGCCCCGCAACCACCGGGCCACCCCGCCTGCGGGAATGGCCCCGGACCGCAGGTCGTTACACACGGACCGGCCGCCACGAGCCCCCCGCTCGCAGGCCGCCCCCCAGACTTTTGAGCGCCCGGACGAG